>CACMYE010000020.1 GCA_902617825.1 uncultured Pelagibacteraceae bacterium
AAATTTATGGAAATTAATAGAAAATTAAAAATCAAAAATGTAACTATCCATACTTCAGAAGATAAAAATTCTTATTTTTTAATTTTTTATAAGATTAAAAAAAAAATTTTATCTAATAATTATAACCTATTTGAATTTAAAAAAAATATATATTCTATTTACATTGTACTAAAAAGTATTTATCAAAATAGAAAAATCAAGAAATACACTAGTGATATAGATTTAATAGAAAAAAAAATAAAATCATATTATAGAGTGGATTTATTAAAATTTAAAAATAAATCAATCTCTGGCAAATTAAAAAAATATAAATATTTTAATTGATAAAACCATTGTGAGATCGAATTGATTAGGAAATGTAACTAAAAAATCTAAAAATATAAAATATCACGAACATCGCTGTTTAATAATAATCTTTCAAGAATAATTAAAAGTATACAATTATAGGTAAGAAATAAAAATATTGTTACTGTGTAACCACATTAAAAAAAATTTCATCAATTGATTTGTCTTAAAGTTTGAATGTTAACCTATTTGATATTACAATTTTATAAATTATAAATCTCAAAATATAATTTATAGAGAATAATTTGTTGTTTTATTTTATATATTTTTTTATAGGTATTTTGTTTACTTTACAGGTTTTAAAAAACCCTGATAATTTTCTCAAATTTTTTTTAGCTGCAATTATTATAGGAACAGGAGCTAAAATTAATGGCTACCCCGTACTTGATGAATTATGGGTGGCAATGCTTTTGATAGGATTATTTTTAAGAAAAATTTTTGTAATGAAATTAAATTTTGAAAAGTCAGAAAGTAAAAAATTTGATTTACATGAAAAAGCTTTTATTTTTTTGACACTTTATTTTCTTTTTCAGTCCTTGAGAGGAGGCATTTGGTTAGAAGATCCTAGAATGCTTCGTTGGGTAATTTTTTTTATAATTATTGGATTAAGTTTTTTGGTACTTTCCAATTTGAAAGAAGATTTAGATCCATATTATGTAGCTCAAATCATCCTTTATTCAACTTTAATTTATTTTTTTCTCTATTTTCTCTCTGGTTATATTTATGAATTAATTACAGGAATGAGTAAATTCGGGGAACTACAAATGCTTTACGTTTCAGGTTCGTCGGTTGCAACATTTCCAACTGTTATTTTTTTGATAGCCTTAATAATACTCAACGAAAGAAGCAAAATTTATAGTGAAAATATTAGAAATACAAATCTTTTAATAGCTTTTAGTTTTATTGTTGTAACTTTCACACTCGTTTATTATGATTCAAGAGCTGGAATATTTACAATTATAGGAGTTTTATTAATAAACTCTATTTTTCAACTTCTTAAAAAAAACAAAAGAGGTAAATTTCAATTTTTTTTGTTAGTTATTTTTTTTTCAGGTTACCAATTTTGGGCCATTAATTATTCTGACTCAAATAGACAAATTCAGGATTTTTTACCTCTAGACACCAACCTAAACTTAGCTGTTCCTAAAAATTTAAAACGTGATAACAACAAAGAAGCAAGAATATTGGAACCAAAAGCAGCTTTTAATTTTATCACAGATAATCCTTTTCACTCATTATTTGGCTATGGTTGGTATATGTCACGATATGAATTAATAGAACCTATACAGCAAATGAGAAGGTATGAACAATTAATAAGGCTAAATTTATCAAAAACAAAACCATATCAAGCATCTGGAGCAGTGGCATTAATGGTTGATACAGGTTTTATAGGTATATTTCTTTTTTTGTTAAATCTTATATTGGGGTTTATAAAAATTTTGAAAAGTTATAGTAATAGCAAGTATGTTGTATCGATAGTTTATTTAGGAATTATCTTATGGTCTTTAGTTGGTACTATAACACCATTATTATTATTTTATTTTTGGGTAATGCCAAATAATCCTATAATTTTAATGTTAGAAAAAAAAGATATTAAAATTTAGTTATTACTCATTTCTTTAAAAAATATTATTTTTGTTATAATTTACCTAATAATTTATTAGGAAAGTTAAAATTTGAAAATTTCTGTTGTCATTCCAACATATAATAGAGAAGAACATTTAAACAATTGTTTAGATTCTCTTTTATTGCAGAAAAAAAAACCTTTTGAAATTTTAATTGTTGATAATTCTGATGTACAATATGTAAAAAAAATAATAAATAATTTTGAAAATAAATTTAAAGAGCAAGATATTCATATTTTCTCAATAATTAATCCAATAAATAGTGGCGCTATCGCCAGAAACCTGGGAGCTTCAAAAGCAAAAGGAGATTTAATAGCATTTCTAGATGATGATGTTTTGCTAGATACAAATTATTATGAGGAAATTGAAAAGATATTTATTGAGTATCCGAATGCTCTAGGCGTCCATGGATATAATAAATTGACTAATAGAGCTTATGAAGAAATGAAAAAAAGTATATTATATAGTTTATTAGAAAAGTTTGTAAAATTTTTTAAAATATCTAGCTATTATGAAGAGAGTAAATCAAGAGTTTTACCATCACTTTGTGTAACAAATCCTATACCAACTACTTTTAATAATATTGTTCAAAGTGAATGGGTCTCAACCTGTGCAGGAGTTTTTTCCAAAAAAGTCTTTTCAAAATTCCAATTTGATAATCAATTTATGAAGTACTCGTGGAATGAATATATAGATTTTTCTTATTCAATATTTAATGAATATAAAAAATCACTTTTTGTTATACCTCAAGCAAAGTATATAGATGTTGCAACACAAGATGGAAGAATGCCTTTAAGGGAGTTAATTTACATGTCGGAAGTTTACGATATGTATATTTTTTTAAAAAGATTTAAAATGAATTACAAAAATATATCAATTTATGCTTGGAGTATGTTTGGTAGAGTAATATATAATATTCTTAGAATATTGTTACGTTATCCTAAAAAAATAAACTTAATCTTAGATTGCTTGTATGTTCCGATATACGTTATGATACATTTTTCAAAAATTAAAAGAGGAAATTTAGATTTTTTTAACAAAACTCTTAAATAAAGTTCAAATTTAATGAAAATATGTTTTCTTGCAGCATCGAATTCAATCCATAGTTATAAATGGATTAATTATTTTGCTGATCAAGGGCATAAAGTAATTTGGATTTCTTTGGTTCCAGCTACATTTAATATATCAAATAATATAGAGTACTACGAATTTACTAATGGAATTCTCTACTCAATCTACAAGTTAAGAAAACTGATCACAAAACTTAATCCTGATATTGTTCATATTCATTATCTGGGATATTACGCTTTACTTGGCCTTTTTTCTGGTGCCAGATGTATAGTATCAACAGTTTGGGGTTCAGATATTATTTTTAAAAAAAAATCTTTTTTTAAAAAACAAATAGTTTCGAGAATACTAAAGAAATCAAAATTTATTACCTGTGATGCTTACTTCATGCGTGATGAATTAAAAAAATTTGGTATTTCTGAAAAAAAAATACATATTATAAATTTTGGTATTGATACTAAAAAGTTTTTTAAAAAAGAAAAACGCGATACTGAATTATTAGAAAAATTTAACGTTTCAGGTCAAATTGCAATTATTTCATTAAGAAATTTTGAGCCAGTGTATGATATAAAAACCATAATTAATGCAGCTAAAATTGTATTAAATGAAATTTCTTCTGTGCGTTTTATATTAGTTGGTAAAGGCTCTCTAGAAAATGAATTAAAAAAATTAGTTAAAGATTTAGAAATTGACAATTTTGTAAATTTTACAGGCTTTATTGATAATCAATTATTACCTTCATTAATTGGTAGCTCAGATATATATGTTTCAACATCTTTATCGGATGCTGGTATAGCTGCTAGCACAGCCGAAGCCATGTCATGTGAAGTACCAGTGGTAATTAGTGATTCTGCTGAAAATGATAAATGGATTAATAACGAAAATAATGGCTTTTTGTTTGAAACACAAAACCACGAACAATTAGCAAAAATATTAATTAATTTAATAAAAAATCAGTCTTTAAGGGAAAAAATTGGAAAAGAAGGCAGAAGATCTATTGTTGACAAAAATGATTATAAAAATGAAATGAATAAAATGAACGATTTATATTTAAAATTATTATAATTATTGATTTTGAGATAATTGAATTATTCAAATATAACTAATTAAAAAATGCTAAGTAAATTTAAAAATGTATATGTATTAGCTCCGCATACAGATGATGGGGAGCTCGGTGCAGGTGGCACAATAGCTAAGCTTATAGAGCTAGGTGCAAACATTTTTTATTTTGCATTTTCTACTGCAGCAGATTCTGTTCCAGAAGGATTTTCAAAAGATATATTAAAAATAGAGGTTTTGAATGCTACGAAAAAGTTAGGTATCCCAAATAAAAATGTGATTATCTATGATTATCAAGTTAGAAAATTAAATTACTCCAGACAAGAGATCCTTGAAGATCTGATGTCTCATAGAAAAAGGCTAACTCCAGATTTAGTTTTAATGCCATCTTTAAATGATATTCATCAAGATCATGCAACAATAGCTCAAGAAGGATTAAGAGCCTTTAAAGGCAGCACTATTCTTGGGTATGAATTAATATGGAATAATCTTACCTTTAATACAACTTCATTTGTAAATCTAGATGAAAAACATATTCAAAAAAAATGTGATGCCTTAAAAGAGTATAAATCGCAGGGTCAAAAAGATTATATGAGTAAGGACTTTATATTTTCTCTTGCAAGAACAAGAGGTATTCAAATAGGTACAGAGTTTGCTGAGAGTTTTGAGGTTGTACGTTGGGTAATAAAATAAATGTGTTAATGACTGGAGCAGGATCTCCAGGCGGTCCAGGAATTATCCAGGCCTTAAAAAAAAATACTAAAATTAATTTACATATTGCAGATGCCAATCCTAATGCTTCTGGAAGATACATTTCTACTGACTGTTGTTTTCATCAATTACCCATGGCAGGTAGTGAAGATTTTATAGAAAAATTATTAAATTTATGTATTAACAAAAAAATTTCCGTCCTTTTGCCTTTAGTTACAAAAGAACTATTTAAACTAAGTGTTTACAAAAAAAAATTTTTAGAAAAAGGGATTAAATTAATCGTATCAGACGAAGATGCTCTTTTTTTAGCAAATAATAAGTGTTTACTTTATCAACATTTAAAAAAAAAAAAAATTGATGTCCCAAAATTTTTTATTGTACATAATAAAGACCAACTTAGAGAAGCGGTTATAAAATTAAATTATGGAAAAGTACCTGTTGTTATAAAACCTTGCATTGGAAATGGTAGTCGAGGTGTTAGAATACTTGATGAAAATGCTGATAGATTTGATTTATTGTTTAACTATAAACCAACCTCAATTTTTTCAACCTTAAGCGAAGTGATTAATTCGATAGGAAAAAAAAAAATGCCACAAATTCTGGTAAGTGAATATTTACCAGGTAATGAGCTAACAATTGACACAATTGTTGAAGAGGGAATTGTTTTGGATTGCTTGATCAGAACCAGAGCTACTATAAACAATGGAATATCAACTTCTGGAAAATTTATAAATGATAAAAAAGTAACTGATTATATTAATAAAATTGTTTCAAGTATCCCTGGTTTGAAAGGTCCAGTTGGTTTTCAAATTAAAAAATCAGTTCTAGGGAAGTATCTTTTGCTTGAGTCTAATCCTAGAATACAGGGAACAAGTGTTGCTGCACTAGGTTTAGGTATAAATTTACCAGTTAGAATAGTTGACCAAGCTTTAGGTCTCAATTTAAAAAAATTGAAAAAAATTTCAGGAATTTCTTTTGCAAGATATTATCAAGAAGCATTCTATGACAGTTGAATATTTAGCCGAACAAACAAAACAAAAAAGACAGTTAATATTTGATTTAGACAATACTATTTATCTAGAAACTGATTTTTTATTTAGAGTATATAACGAAATTTCAAAAACATCAGTAAATACAAATCCAAAAATAGTTTACGAATTTTTAAAAAAAACTTTTTTAAATGAAGGTCGAAATAATTTGTTTAATAAATTAGAAAATTTATTTCCCACAGAATCTTTTTCAGTAGAAAAATCATTGTATATAATGAGAAATTATCGATGTGATTCTTGTATAGATACTTTGCCTTGGTTTAAAGAATTTCTATCTAAAATAAGTAATAATTTTATTATTAAAATAATTACAAATGGTAGACCTCAACAACAAATTAACAAAATTAATTCAATTAATTTTTATTGGCCAAAGAATTTAATAGAAATTGTTACTGCTTCTTCTTATAAAGCAAAACCAAATATTGAATCTTTTTATCATTTAAAAGACGCAAAAAAATTTATTTCACCTATATATGTAGGTGACTCTTTAATAGATAAAGAGTTTTGTAAAAATTTAAATATTGAATTTTATGATATTAAAAGATTATTAAATAATGATTAAACAAAAAATATGGATTATTAATCAATATGGTTCCTTAGTTAATACCGGTATTGGCAGGCACAGGTTTTTGTCTAAAGAATTAGCTAATTTAGGTTATAAAGTTTCTCTCATTTCAGCTAGATGGTCTCATGTTTCAAAAGATGATGAACTTTTAGCTCCTGAACTTGAAGAGTTTGAAGATTTTAAATTTTTAAGAATTCCAGTGATTAAATACAAACATGCACATGACAAAAAAAGAATTTTAAACTGGTTTTATTTTGCATTTAAATTATTAGGGATTGGTCAAAAATTGAATGAAAAGCCAGATGTTATTATATATTCGTCACCATCCTTAATTGGTTATCTCTCTGCATATCGATTAGCTAAAAAGTACCATGCAAAAATTTTTTTTGAAGTTCGGGATATTTGGCCACTAACACCTATACAGGCTGGTGGTTATTCTCCCAAAAATCCGTTTATAAGATTTTTGCAATGGATCGAAGATTTTGCTTATAGAAAATCAGACCAGGTAATTTCTCTTTTTCCTTACGCACTTGAGCATATGGTAGAACACGGAATGAAGCCTGATAAATTTATTTGGATTCCAAATGGTATTCACCCTACAGAACTTGAAAATGCAGAACCATTAAACAAAAGTGTAGAAGCTGCCGTACCAAAAGATAAATTTATTGTTGGTTACACAGGTACTTTTGGTTTAGCAAATAATCTAAGTTCTTTGATTGAAGCTGCTAAAATATTAAAGGAAGAAAATGAAATTTATTTTGTTTTAGTTGGTGGTGGTAAAGATAAATCAAAATTGGTTAAAATGGCAAAAAATTTGAATAATGTAATATTTATTGATCCTATTAAAAATATCCAAATTCAAACTATGTTAAAAGAATTTGATGTGTGTTTTGTTGGCGCTAAAGATCTTCCACTTTATAAGTTTGGTACCTCACCTAATAAACTTTCACAATATATGTTCGCTTCAAAACCAATTATCCATTTAATACATCCAAAAAACTGTGAATGTGGGATATCGATAAAAACTGATAATCCGAAATTAATTGCAGAAGCTATAATGCAACTAAAAGCTCTCGATCCAGGAGAGCGTTTTAAAATGGGTAAAATTGGATATGACTATGTTATTAAGAACTTGAATTATACCACGTTAAGCAAAAAATTAGCGAAGAAACTCTGACTAATTTGACTCTTCTTAAAAGATCAACACTAAAATATTAGAAATTTTTAGTATATAATAAAAAGACTCAAACTTTTTAAAAATATTCAAAATGAAATTTAATAATTGAAATCATTATTTGACATTATTGTTGCAATTGTGGCTTTAATAATTTTATGCCCAATATTTATTTTGATATCCACCATTATCAAAATAACTTCGCCTGGAGAAGTTTTTTACAAAGGTATAAGAGCTGGGAAAAATGATATAAATTTTGAAATTTATAAATTTAGAACTATGGTTCAGGATGCTGAAAATATTGGAGGCCCCTCTACAGCTTTAAATGATTTCAGATTGACTAAAATAGGTCGTTTTTTAAGAAAATATAAAATTGATGAGTTACCTCAGTTTATAAACATAATTAAAGGGGAAATGTCTCTAGTTGGACCACGTCCACAGGTAGTTTATTACACAGACCAATACAAAGGTGAGTTAAAATTGATATTATCTGTCAAGCCTGGGTTGACTGACTTGTCCACACTATATTTTATGGATATGGATAAAACTTTAGGTAGTAAAAATGCTGACGAAAAGTACGCATCTGAAATAGAACCAATTAAAAATTCATTAAGACTTAGATATGTTAAAGAAAAAAATTTTTTACTAGATATTAGAATTCTCATAGAAACAGTATTTGGTTTAATAGGTATAAAAAATATAACTAGATTAAATATCAAACCATGAAAAGTTTATCCGCGATATGTTTTGGATGCGAGCCACTTGGAGGTGTAGATAGTGGTAATGTTGATTTGGATGAAATAAAAAAAGCTATATATAAAGCTCTAGACCTTGGTGTAAATTTTTTTGATACAGCAGGTGCGTATGGATTAGGCTTATCTGAGGAGAGATTATCAAAAATCTTGGGAAGTAGAAGACACGAAGTTGTTATTGCAACAAAAGGAGGTTTGTCTTGGACAAAATCTACCTCTGCAAGGAGTGTTGTGGTTAAAGATAGTTCGCCAACTGCAATTAGACAAGATGTTGAAAGTAGTTTAAGTCGTCTTAGATTAGATTGTTTACCAATATTTTTTGTGCATTGGCCTGATAAAAATACTCCGATTGAGGATACTTTTATTGAATTATCAAAATTAAAAAATGAGGGAAAGATAAATTCAATTGGTTGTTCTAATTTTTCTGCACATCAATTGAGGGCAGCATGCATAGCTTCTCAAGTAGATTACGTGCAGTTGCCTATCAATTTGCTCAGCGGTGGGTTAGATAGTGACATTTCAAAAATCTGTACAAATAATAAAATAAAAGTTATTGCTTATAATATTTTAGAAAATGGTTTACTTTCAGGAAAATTAGATAAAAATACTAATTTTCCAGAAAATGATAGACGGTCAAGATTACCCTTATTTCAGGGAAGTGAGTTTATCAATGTGTTAAATAGAGTCGAGGAGCTAAAGGTTAAAGCAGTTGAAAATAATCATAATTTACTACAATATTCAATAAATTGGGTATTAATGCAAAAAAACATATCCTCTGTTATTGTCGGAATTAAAAATACAGAACAAATCAAAGAAAACTGTTCTGCAATTATTAACTAAATTTTGATAATTAAATTAAAAAAAAATGATAAATGATTTAAAAGATTTTTCTAATCCAAAAAAATATAATAGCTTACCATCAATTAAAGACCAAGATATTGATGTATTGAAAAATATGTTAAGCACAATGTTGCTGATTAGAAAAACTGAACAACAATTGGCTTTAGGAAGAAAGGATGGATTAATTGGCGGTCCAGTCCACCTTGGCGTGGGTCAGGAAGCTATAGCAGTTGGAATATCTCTCAATTTAAAAAAAACAGATAGAGTGTTTGGAGCTCATCGTTCTCATTCTCATTTACTAGCTTTAAATCCTGATATTTATAAATTATTTGCCGAAGTTCTTGGTAAAAAAACTGGTTTTTCTAAAGGTATGGGTGGATCCATGCATCTATTCGACCAATCTAATGGATTCTTTGGCTCAACACCAATAGTTGCTGGAACTGTTCCTTTAGCGGTTGGAGCTGCTATGGCTTCAAAAATGCAAAACTTAAAAGATATTGCTGTATCTTACATAGGAGATGGATCAGTTGAAGAGGGGGTTGTCCATGAGTCATTTAATTTAGCAAAAGTTTCGAAAGCACCTGTATTATTTGTGATTGAAAATAATTTATTTGCAAGTCATATGCATATTTCACTCCGACAGCCTAGCGATATGATTTCAAGATTTGCAGTGGCCAACCATATTCCATACAAGCTATTAGATGGTAATGATGTAATTTCAATAGCTCAAAATTCAAAAGAAATAATAGACAGTATTCGTAATGATAAAGAGCCTGCAATTTTAGAGGTTGTAACTTATAGATGGTATGGTCATGTTGACTGGCGTGAAGATATTGATGTTGGTGTGTCTAGATCAATTGAAGATATTAAAAACTGGAAAGCGAGAGATCCTATTCAACGATTATCAAAATCTATGATTAATTCAAAAATTTGGACAAAAGATGAAGAGAATGAATTAATTAATAAAATTGATATGAAAATTAAAAATGATTGGGAAAAAGCTATGAGTGATCCTTACCCATCAAAAGAGTCAATTTTAAATTTTGTATATTCAGAGGATTAATTTAATGAAAACTAAAAAATATGATTATGGTACAGCTATTCTATCAGCTTTTGAATATCTGTTAAAAAATTATAAAGAAACATTTGTTATTGGACAAGGGTTGTGGAGCCCTTGGTATGTTGGTAATTCAATGACTGATCTAGATAAAAAATTTGGTAAAAATAGAGTGATTGACACACCTGTTTCAGAGTCTGCAACTACTGGCGCCGCAGTTGGTGCTTCATTAACAGGAATGAAACCTATTGTTGTTCATCCTAGGATGGATTTTATGTTATATGCTATGGATGCAATTGTTAACCAGGCAGCTAAATGGTCTCATATGTTTGGAGGACAAGCTCATCCTGGAGTGACAATAAGAGGAATAATAAATAGGGGTGGAGAGCAAGGGGCTCAACATTCACAAGCACTTCATGCTTGGTTTGCTCATGTTCCTGGCTTAAGAGTAGTTATGCCATCAACTGTTGCAGATGCAAGGGATTTACTTATAGCTTCTGTTCTTTGTAAAGATCCAGTAATTTATATTGATGATAGATGGTTGTATGAACAGGAGGCAGATTTAGCTCCAATAAAAGAGATTAATCTTAAAATCCAAAAACCACAAATTACTCTGGAGGGAAAAGATTTAACTATAATTGCGTCAGGATATTCCTCTTTTTTAGTTAGGAATGCTAGTGCCAAATTAAAAAACTTAAATATTTATCCCGAAATCATTGATGTGAGAATTTTAAATCCTCTAAATATAGAGAGTATTGTTAAATCCGTTAAAAAAACAAAAAAATTTTTAGTAGTTGATCCTGGATGGATATCCTCTGGATTTTCTGCAGAATTAATTGCAAAAGTGGTTGAGAACTTAGATATTAATTGTCTGAAATGTCCACCAGCTAGAATTGCTTTACCTGACGCACCAGCACCTACTTCAAGAGTTTTGGAAAAAGAATATTACACTTCAGAAGAAGACATTATATCAGCTACAAAAAATTTGGTTAAAGAGTAAAAAAAAATGATGACAAGAAAAATACCATTTTTTGAATATCCTAGATTGTGGACTGATAGCAAACAAGAATACATTTCTATTTTTGATCATGTAGCTTCTTCTGGAGGATTTATTTTACAAAAAGATTTAGCTGATTTTGAAACTGAGCTAGCTAAATATACTGGAGTTAACTATTCTGTAGGCGTTGGAAATGCAACTGATGCGATGGAAATTTTTTTAGAGGCAATTGGTTTAAATAAAGGTGATGAAATAATTATATCTTCACACACTATGTTGGCCACAGCTTCAGCAATAAAATTTGCTGGAGGAGTCCCTGTACCTGTTGACATTGGAGAAGATAATTTAATTTGTACAGACTCAATTGAAAACTCAATTACATCAAATACAATAGGAATAATGCCAACCCAATTAAATGGAAGAGTTTGCGACATGGATAAAATAATAAAAATTGCACAAAAAAATAATTTATTTATAGTTGAAGATGCAGCACAAGCATTGGGAGCAAAATTTAAAGGAAAGCATGCTGGAACTTTTGGATTGGCATCTTGTATTAGTTTTTTTCCAGCTAAAGTTTTAGGTTGTTTTGGTGATGCAGGAGGGGTTTTAGTAAATGATAAAAACTTATATCACAAAATTTTTCAACTACATGACCATGGACGTGATATTGATGGTGAAGTTAAAAGATGGGGACGAAATTCAAGACTTGACAATTTACAAGCAGCTATTTTAAGACACAAACTCAAAAATTATGATAAAGTTATTGAGAGAAGAAGAGAAGTAGCTCAAATGTATCAAGATCGTTTAAATGATTTATCTGAATTACAACTTCCACCTCCACCGAGTACTACCTCTAATCATTTTGATGTTTATCAAAATTATGAGATTACTGCAGATAAAAGAGATGATTTAAAAGATTATTTAAATGAAAAAAATATAGGAACTTTAATACAATGGGGAGGAAAAGGTGTACATCATTTTCGTCAATTAGGTTTTACTCAAAAATTACCAAAAACAGATAAGTTTTTTGAGCGATGTATAATGCTTCCTATGAATATGTTTATTAGCAATGAAGATGTAGATTATATTTGTGAAACTGTAAAATCTTTCTATATAAAGTAATGAAATATTAGTACTTAATGATTAATCAAATAAAAGATCTTGCAAGATATAAAAAAAAGACAATCATGGTTTTTTTTGATTGTGTATTGTTAGTTGGAATATTATTCGCATCATATTCTATACGTCTAGATTATTGGTACTACCCTAAGGATGACACACTTAGATTAATATTAGCTGCACCAATTATTGGTATTCCTATCTTCATAAAATTTGGCATTTATCAACAAGTTATTCGTCATATCGACCTTAAAGCACTAGGATCTCTAGTGCAGGCAGTATCATTATATGCATTAATATGGGGACTAGTTGGTTTTTTCTCTCAAGCAGATTTTGCAAAAGAGAGAGGATTTGACATCGGAGTTATTCCACGTTCGGTTATAATAATTAACTGGTTATTAGCAATAATTATATTTGTTGGATCAAGGCTTAGTGCAAGGTTTTTTTTAAATTATAATTTTACAAGTAAATCAGATCAAGTTGATATTGGTAAGAATAGGGTTTTAATTTATGGCGCAGGTGCTGCTGGGGTACAACTATCATCAGCGCTGAATAACTCAGAAGAATTTAATCCTGTTGGATTTATTGATGATAATAAAGATTTACAAGGCACTAGTGTTATTGGTTTAAAAGTATATTCTGTAAATGATATTGAGGACTTAATTAATAATCTTAAAGTAGATGAAGTGCTAATTGCATTACCAAGTGCCTCACGTTCAGATAGATTTAATATTATTGATAAATTAGAGCGGTATCCAATAAAAGTTCGTACACTACCAGGGTTGACAGAGATAGCGCAAGGAAAGGTAAGAATAGATGATTTACTTCAAGTAAGTATTAAGGATTTATTAGGGCGTAAATCAGTAGAACCTAATGAAAGTTTGTTAGGAAAAAATATTACTAATAAGACTGTGGTTGTTACAGGTGCAGGTGGTTCCATAGGCTCAGAGCTGTGTAGACAAATTGTTTTATTAAAACCCAAGGCATTGATTTTATATGAAATAAATGAGTTAGCACTTTATGCAATTGAAAAAGAGTTGAGTAATATTAAAATACATTCTTCATTTAAAATTTATCCAATACTAGGAAGTGTTAATAATAAAAATCGACTTAAAAATTTGTTTCAACGTTTTAATGTAGATACAATTTATCATTCAGCTGCATATAAGCACGTTCCTATGGTAGAGTTTAATACTACTGAAGGAATTGATAATAACATTTTTGGTACATTAAATTGTGCAGTTTCAGCAATTGAGTCTGGTGTTAAAAATTTTGTATTGATATCAACTGATAAGGCTGTAAGACCAACAAATACAATGGGAGCTACTAAGCGAGTTGCTGAACTTATATTGCAAGCTTTTTCTACAAACCAAAATGTAACAACTTTTTGTATGGTACGTTTTGGTAACGTACTTGGTTCTAGTGGGTCTGTTATCCCTCTTTTTAAAAAACAAATTGTTGATGGCGGACCAGTCACTGTAACAAACAAAAATATTATCCGTTATTTTATGACAGTAACAGAGGCAGTGGAATTAACAATTCAATCAGGCGCTATGGCAACTGGAGGAGACGTATTCGTATTGGATATGGGAAAACCTGTAAAAATTCAAGAACTTGCTCAAAAATTAATACGTTTAAGTGGTTTAAAAGTAAAAGATGATATTAATCCTGATGGGGATATAGAAATAAAATATACTGGTTTGCGTCCAGGAGAAAAACTTTATGAAGAATTATTAATAGGCGACAATGTAACTAAAACTGAAAATCCACTAATCATGCGTGCTAAAGAAGAGATGACCACATGGGATGAATTAAAATTATCTTTAGATAAATTA
>CACMYE010000021.1 GCA_902617825.1 uncultured Pelagibacteraceae bacterium
GTGGACTCTTAAAATTTGAACACCTTGGGTCATCATATAAATTGTGGAAGCCATTGTACCTCCGATCCTTAATTTACTATCATTATTTTTAGATATATCCTTAATAAACCTTTTTCTTGAGTTTCCCACAAGTATAGGGAAACCAAGTGAATGAAAAATAGAAATATTCTTTATTAAATTCATATTATGTTTCAAATTTTTTCCAAAACCTATTCCAGGATCAATGATTATTTTATTATGATTTATTCCAATTGATCTTAAAAATTTTAATTTTTTCTCAAAAAAATCATAAATATCCAACAATTCATTTTTGTAAGAAGGATTATTTTGCATATTCTCAGGATGACCTTGAGAATGCTGCAATACAAATGGAGCATTATTAACCTTTAATACATTTATTGTTTCTGGGTCATATTCCAAGCCTGATACATCGTTGATTAGCTTAACTCCAAGTTCAATTCCTTTTTTCATTATATTTGATTTTCTAGTATCTAGAGATATTGGTATTTTTTTGCTCAAAAATTTCAAAATTTTATTTATTCTACTCCATTCTAACTTTTCATTAATAGGTTTGGAGCCTGGTCTAGTAGACTCTCCTCCAATATCAATTAAATTTGCACCTGATTTAAATAAATTTATAGCTTGTTGAATTGCTTTATCTTTTTTATTAAATTTTCCTCCATCAGAAAAACTATCAGGTGTCAAATTTAACACTCCTAACAAATTAGGAATTAGGTTAAATTTTAAATTACAAAAACCTCTTTTTTTTGAAGTAATTTTCTTTAAATCAGAATTAATTTTTTTTTTTAATGAATGCGATAATTTATTAATTTGATTAATAAATACTATTTTTTTATATTTTCTTGTAATTATTTCAACTTGATCGAAAGAAATTTCTTTAATACCATGAAGTGGTAGTGATTTATTTTTCTCTATAAGAGTTTTAGACCTAGCACCATAGTAGAAATTACACACTCTTGTGTAATATCTTGTCATCTATAAGTTTAGTGAACTATCTTTGGTTTGAGTCCTAATGAACTTAGTGCAGAACCCTTTTCATTATCCTCTACCTTAATATCTTCTTTGTCCTTTGGATAAACATTTTTATTTATCAAATTTTCTATTTCCTCTCCCGAAAGAGTTTCATACGTTAAAAGTGCTTTAGCCAGCTTGTGCAAATCATCAATTTTTTCAGTTAGTACTTTTCTTGCTCTTTCATAACCTTTATCAACTATTTTTCTTATTTCAGAGTCAACTTTTTGTGCAGTCTCCTCTGACATATTTTGTTGTCTTGCAACTGATCTACCTAAGAAAACTTCTTCCTCGTTTTCTCCATATGCCACTGGTCCTAGTTCCTTACTTAATCCTGCTCTCATGACCATTGCTCTAGCTCGTTTAGTTGCTTGTTCGATATCGCTCGATGCTCCAGTAGTGACTTTATCTTCACCGAATATTATTTCTTCAGCGACCCTTCCGCCCATTGCAATAGCAAGTTGGGCATGTAGCTGCTCACGTGTCTGTGATAATTCGTCTCTTTCTGGTAATTGCATAACCATACCAAGGGCTCTTCCTCGTGGTATGATAGTAGCTTTATGAATTGGATATGCTGCACTTTCATTAATAGTTACAATTGCATGTCCAGCCTCATGATAAGCTGTTAAGGTTTTTTCCTCTTCAGTCATTACCATTGATCTTCTTTCTGATCCCATCATAACTTTATCTTTTGCTTCCTCAAATTCTATCAAAGTAACAATACGTTTATTTTTTCTAGCAGCTAATAAGGCTGCCTCGTTAACAAGATTTGCCAGATCTGCACCTGAAAAACCTGGTGTGCCTCTTGCTACAGTTCTTAAATTAACATCTGGTGCCATCTTAATTTTCTTGACATGAACTTTAAGAATTTTCTCTCTTCCAATTATATCAGGATTAGAGACAACTACTTGTCTATCAAACCTACCTGGTCTTAATAATGCAGGATCTAAAACATCGGGTCTGTTAGTTGCAGCAATGATAATAACACCTTCGTTAGTATCAAAACCATCCATTTCAACTAATAGTTGGTTCAATGTTTGTTCTCTCTCGTCATTCCCTCCTCCTAGACCTGCACCACGACTTCTTCCAACAGCGTCAATCTCATCAATAAAAATTATGCACGGAGAATTTTTCTTTCCCTGTTCAAACATATCCCTTACTCTTGATGCGCCAACACCAACAAACATCTCTACAAAGTCTGAACCTGAAATAGTAAAAAATGGAACTGCTGCTTCACCCGCAATCGCTCTAGCTAAAAGAGTTTTTCCTGTACCAGGAGGTCCAACTAATAATGCACCTCTAGGTATTTTTCCTCCAAGTCTACTAAATTTTTTTGGATCTTTTAAAAATTCTACAATCTCCTCAACTTCTTCTTTAGCTTCTTCTACCCCTGCAACATCGTTAAATGTGACTTTTCCCTTAAGCTCGTTCATCATTTTAGCTTTTGATTTTCCAAATCCCATTGCTCCGCCTCTTCCACCTTGCATCTGTCTCATAAAAAAAATCCATACAGCGATTAATAAGAGCATAGGGAACCATGAGAGTAACACACCAAATAAAGATGGCATTTTTTCTTCTAAAGGAGCAGCTGAAATACTAACCCCTTTTTCAGATAGTTTTTCAATTAAATTTGGGTCGTTAGGTGAGTAAGTAGAAAATGAATTACCATTAGAGTAAACACCCTTGATATTTTTACCTTGTATCTCAACCTTTACAACCTCTCCATTATCTACTGATGTTAAAAAATCAGAAAAAATTATTTGATTGCCTCCTCTGGGATTTGACTGAGGGCCTTTAAACATATTGTAGAGACCTATAGTTAAAAAGACTATTATTCCCCACATTGCGAGATTTTTTAAATTCATACGTATAAAATAAGAATTATTATCAATTAAACAAGTGACAAAATATCAATGAAAATATAATATTTAGTGCTCTTTTAGAACTAAGACTGACTGGTTCACCTTATAGATTATGCAATTTCCAAGTGTAAGCTTAGGAGAAATTCTACTCTCTCCTTTTAGTTTATCTATAATGGTATCAACTTTCTTTCCTCTAACAGAATAATATTTGTTACCAACAAATTTAATTATTTCTGTTAACGATCTAAAAGTTATTTCATGAGGTTGATTAAAAAATTCTTCATTTAAAATAATTTTACTTTTATCTTTATAAATATATGAATTATCTGTTAAATTTTTTGCAACATAAAATTTTATAGTTTCATTAGAATCTTTTAAATTTTTAATTGTTAACAGAAATTTATTCTTATCAAGACCATCGTCTTGAAGATGTTTTATTAACTTTCTTATCCTTACTCTTTTAAATTTACTATCCTCATTAGAAGGATCCTCAATATAAAATTGAAAAACATTTTTAGTAACATAATTTAAATGTTTTTTTTCAAAACTTATAAGTGGTCTAACTATATTTACTTTGTCTCTAAGAGTTTTTTCACTAAAAGAAACTAAGCCATTAAGCCCACTTCCTCTTAAAATTCTTATAAAAAAATTTTCATACAAGTCGTCTATATGATGACCTGTTAAAATAGTTTTGATATTCATTTTTTTAGCTTGATTAATCAAAAGACTATATCTTTTATTTCTAGCTAAAGACTGGATATTGCTAATAGGTTTTTTTCCATTCCATTTTAAAATATCTGACTTTATATTGTATTTTTTTAATAGTTTTTTTACAGATTGTGCTTCAGTGTAAGAATTTTTTCTAAGTCTATGATCAACTATATAATAATGAGCGTTACATTCTTTTTTAATTGAATAAATTTTAGTTAAAAAACATAAAGCCAAACTATCTGGACCACCAGAAACTCCAACAATAAAATCTTGATTTGATTTAAGAATATTTTCAAACTTTCTATAAATTTGAAATATCCTTTTATCTCTTAGTTTGTTCAGTAAATTTTTATGAGTCTTGTTTGATACATTCAAATTTTTTGGACTCATATTTTGCTTTTTGTATTACTGATTGATTTGCATTAGGATATTGAAGCTTTACACCATTAATCATTTTGCATCCTTGTTCTTTTTCTCCAATTTGTACCATTGATACACCTAGTTTTAATAAATTTATTGGTGCCTTCTTACCTTTTGGATATTTTTGATATCCCTCTAAATAAGCTGACGCAGCGTCCGTATATAATTGTCTTATTCTAAATGTTTCTGCATACCAATACTGGGCACTTCCTGCTAATTCGTGATCTATATTAGAAAGAACAAATTCTCTAAAAGCTCTCTCTGCTGTATTGTAGTCTCCTACTTTTAAAAAACTGGTTGCAAATTCGTACTGCTTTTCTGGCGAAATGTCTTGGGGTAAAATTTTATCCTCTGATTTAAAATTTTCAGTTACAATTGTTGCAGTAGTTTCAACTGATAGAATTTGCTGAGATGTATCTGAAGTTTCTGTATCTTTATATGATATTGATCCAAGATCTTGTGGCTGAGAACTTCCTGGAAGAATTTTATTTTCATCTATTTTAGGCTTTGAACTTAATTTAGATGAACTATCATTTAATGTTCCTGAGCTAAATGATGATTCTATGTCTTGAAATCTTACTTGATTATCAGCTTGAATTTTTGACAATCGATTTGTAAGTTTATCTAGTTTAAAATTTATTTCTTCAAATTTATTAGTTAATTCTTTAAATTGACTCTCAATTTCAGACAATTTAAGTAAATGTCTTGTAAGAACATCTTCTGAATTTGGATCTATTACTAAGTCTGAACTACTAATCGATTTATTTTCTATCTCAATTGATCCAGAGTAAACTGCCCTCTCAAGAGTTTTTAAATCATTCTTAATAATTTCTAAAGTTTCATAGATATTGTGATTATCTGCAAAAGAATTACTAATGATAAATAAATTAAAAACAAAAATAATCTTTAATACGATTAATTTTAATATCAGTTTCATTAACTATTTACTTTATGATTATAAAAATGGCAAAAAAAAGACCCCAAAACTAGTGTTATAGTTGGGGTCTTTAAATTAAAATTTTTAATTTGCTTTAACAGTAACTGATCTTCTGTTTTTTGACCAAGATAATGGATTTGAACCAGAGTCAACTGGTCTTTCCTTTCCATAACTCAATACTGATATTCGGTCAGAAGATATTCCATAAGTCATTAAATAGTCTTTAGCTGCATTAGCTCTTCTTTCTCCAAGGGCTAAGTTGTATTCTCTAGTTCCTCTTTCGTCTGCATGACCTTCAAGTACAACATTAATACCTGAATTTTTTCTTAACCACGACGCTTGTGCTCTTAATGTTTCTCTAGATGCAGTAGTTAAAATTGACTCATTTGTTGCAAAGAAAACTCTATCAGGAACTCCCTCGGCCAAATATTTAACTGTATCTGTTCCCGTATACACATCACCTTGCATTGAACCTTTTATATCTGTTGCAATTTCTTTTTTTGTTGCACATGCAGACAGAACTATGCATGCGGTTAATACTATAAGTGTGTTTTTAAAAATTTTGCTTAATTTCATTAAATTGCTCCTTGCTGCTAATTTCAAACTAGTACTTTTTCACAACTAATTAGAGGTTTCAAGTCTAAAAATCAAGAAATTTCAATAATTCTAAGCTTAAATTTATATTAATTACTTAATAAAGACGACCATGATGGGTCAGATGCATCAGTGGGCGTCTTTATTTGGCGCTCATTGTAACCAGTCAAATCAATAGACCATAACTTTGCGCTAAACCCCTCGCCTTTTTCGTTAGTTTTTGTTTCTCTATAAAAAATTAAAACTCTTCCATTTGGTGACCATGAAGGAGCTTCTTGATAATAGTTTTCTGTTAACAACCTCTCACCTTTTCCATCTGTTCTCATAACACCTATGTAAAACTTGCCCTTATGTAACTTGGTAAATGCAATTAAATCTCCCCTAGGTGACCAAACCGGAGTTCCATAAAGTCCATTTCCAAATGAAATTCTTTTTACATCACTTCCATCGCTCTTCATTATATAAATCTGCTGATAACCACTTCTGTCTGAGTTAAATGTTATATATTTTCCATCAGGCGAGTAAGACGGTGAGGTATCAATAGATGGATGATTTGTAATCCTCTCTACAATTCTGTTCTCTAAATCCATAGTGTAAATATCAGATTTTCCATCTTTTGCGAAACTCATAATAATTTTTTTTCCATCTGGAGAAAATCTTGGTGCAAAAGTCATACCAGGAAAATCTCCAACTACTTCCTGTGTCCCAGTTTCAATGTCTAATAGATAAACTCTTGGAAGATTTTTAAAGTAAGACAAATAAGTAACCATTTGACTTGTTGGATTAAATCTTGGAGTAAGCACTAATTCGTTGCCTAAAGTTAAAAATTTATTGTTAAAGCCATCTTGGTCCATGATTGCTAATTTTTTTATTCTTTGTGTCTTAGGACCTTCCTCACCAACATAAATAATTCTAGTATCAAAATATCCTTTTTCCCCAGTCAATCTCTCATAAACTTTATCAGAAATGATATGACCTACTCTTCGCCAATTGCTTGGAACTGTAGTGAATGCTAAAGCCATCATTTCTTTAGCAGCAAGTACATCCCATAATCTAAACTCAACTCTTAACTTGTCATTCACATAATTTACTTTACCTGTTATTAGCGCTTGTGCTTTTATTAAATTCCAATCTTCAAATCTTGGTTTAAGATTAGCGATATCAGGAGCTTGTAAAAATGCTTTTTTACTTAATGGATTGAATAATCCAGATGTACTCAAATTATTTTCCACAATACTTGAAATTTCTTCTCCAATATTTTCTTTTTTTAGTGCTTTTTCAAAATTTTTTCTTGATTTTTCGTCAATGGATAAAGGTGAAACTGCTACTGGAAGAGGGTCAAGATTACCACGGGTAATATCAACTTCGATTAATGCGTGTGAATTTATCGGAATTAGAATTAAAAGTAGTGTAATGATTTTTTTTATCATATAAATATTTATATTAACCTTCTAACATCTCCCTTGCATCAAAATTTAACTGTAATTCTTTCCATCTTTCATAGCCTGTTGTTGGAACTCTTAATGGTTGACATAATTTTACAGCTCTTAGTGCACTTTCTGCCAAAACTTTATAAAATCCTTGTCCTGGTTTATTCATCCTTGCATGATCTAAAATTTCAGTTTTTGTCACAGATCCATCTGGCTTTAATTTTAATTTAATTCTTACTAATAAGTTTTCATTATAAGGTAAACCTAATGGAATGCTCCAACATCCAAAAATTTGTGCTTTAAGAGCATCTTCTTCACTTAATGTTAGCCCTGTGTTTTCAATGTTTCTCTCTTGATCTTGGGTAATATCATTATTTTTTTTAATTTCTTCAGCTGTTTCTTCCTTGGATTTGTCAATTAATGCAGCGATATTATTTGGATCAAATAAATCTTTTTTTTCAAACTCTGAAACCTGTTTCAACTCTTTATCTACTTTTTCTGGATTTTGCTTTTTTTCTTCTTTTGTTTTAATTTTTTTTACAGTTTTATCTGGAAGTGGGATTGCCTCTGGAGTTTGATTTTCAATTTTTTTAATATTTTGATCCGGAGAGACTACAGTTTTAGTTTTTGTTTTTTTAACTTTTTTTGGTGGAGCTTGTTCAGACACAAGCTTTTCTTTTTCCTTAACTTTCTCTATAATTTTTTTTGCTTTTGGTGCAAAAGGAACATTTGTTTTTTCAGCTATCTGAATTAATTCAACTGACACAATGGGAGGAATATTTACTGGTTTCTTTGACAAAAAAGGTAGGCTCATTGCTGTAATAATAATTAACAATGCATGAAAAACAGAAGAGATAATTATACTTCTATTCAATTAATTTACCTCTGTTTATAAGGCTCTGATATTAACGCTACCTTCGTAAAACCTGATCCTGAAAGAAGTCCCATTATTTCAAGTACTCTTCCATAATTTATAGTTTTATCTCCTCTGACATAAATTCTTGTGTCAGTTCTATTTTTTGAAACTGCCAAGACTTTTGCAATAATATTATTATACTCAACTTTAGATTCCTGAATAAATATCTCCCCTTTTGCATTTATAGACAATGTTAATGGTTCTGTTTCCTCAGGTAGAGAGTCTGAAGAGCTTTCTGGTAAGTCTACTTGAACACCGACGGTTAATAAAGGTGCCGTTACCATAAAAATAATCAATAATACTAGCATCACATCAACAAATGGCGTAACATTAATTTCACTCATGGGTTCTTTCGAAGAACGATTTAATTTAAATGCCATTTAAATTATTGTTAGAAACCTTTTTGAAAAATTTTCTAATTTTTCATAATATTTTTTAGAATCGTTATTAAATTTATTATAAGCAACAACTGCAGGTATAGCTGCTAACAGACCTAATGCAGTTGCAAATAATGCTTCAGCAATTCCTGGTGCTACTATAGCAAGACTAGTGTTTCTTGAAATTGCTATTGATTGAAAAGAATTCATGATCCCCCAAACAGTTCCAAATAAACCTATAAAAGGTGCTGTAGAACCAACTGTAGCTAAAAAAGTAAAGCCCGTATCAATTTTTGCCATTTGTTTCTCAATTCCGCTTTCTAAGAGTGCACTCATCCTCTCTCTTAAATTATTTTTAGTTTTTTTACTTAATAAACCTTCCATTGCATTTTGAAATACTAACGCCATAGGATCTTCAAGTTTAGATGGTAAACTGTTGTATAAATTTTCAGCTGACTTAGAATTCCAAAATTTTTCCTCAAATTCTTCAGAAGATTTATTTATTTTTTTAAATAACCTAAATTTATCTATAATTACTGCCCAAGAATATACTGAACAAATTATCAAAATAATCATAACTGATTTTACAATTATGTCAGCTCTAAAAAATAAACTAAATAACGAAAAATCTGTGTTGGTGCCTAGTTCTACAGCTTTTGCTGTTACGTCTGCTTCCATAATTATTCTTCACACTTAAATGTGTCATGAATTTGACTTGAATTAAATAACGCTGTTATTACTCTCCTTTATATGTTTCAAAAAAATAACTAGCTATTAGAATGGCATCTGCCTTATTAGAATCCTTTTTTCTTGATAAATGTGATGAATAATAGGGAAAAATTTCAATTGCCCTTGTTCTGCTTGCGTCTTTTTCAGAATTAATCAAATTAAAATATTTCTTCCACTTTGCAGGTCTAACAAAGTAAACTGAAAGCTGCATAGCGCTACAAATGCCTTTAAGTATTCCAAAAGATTGACCAAAATTAAACATACTAGTAACTCCTTGGCCTGGCATTGCTGTAACATGCTCTATAACCACTTTTATATTTTTTTTGTCTATATTTTTTATTTTCTCTAAAATTTCATTAAAAATCTGAGATCCGTTTACTTGCTTTTTATTCTTTTTACCTTCAATCATGGTCGGCATCTCCACCACATCTTTTATTGCTCCATCTTGAAAGAAACAAATTGATCCTGATATTCCTGGATCAATTCCTATTATTAGCATCAATTAACCCCTAAATTTACATTTGAAAAAACATTTTGTACATCGTCATCATCTTCTAAACTATCTAAAAATTCAGTTATCTCGTTCTTTTTTTCATTGTGAATGTCTACAATATTTAGAGGTATCCATTCGATCTCTGTTGAAATAAAATTAGATATTGTTTTTTCTAAATTTTTTTTAACATTATAAATTTCACTGATATGACATTGAATTTCATGAAAACTACTATGAGAAATACACTCATCAGCTCCACTATCAATTGCTAATTCCAAAATATTTTCCTCAGAAATTTCTTTTTTATCAATCTTAATTATACCCAGTTGTTTAAAATTGTGAGACGCAGATCCCTGGGTACCTAAACTCCCTCCTTTTTTTTGAAAAATTGTTCTTATGTTAGAGGCTGTTCTATTTTTATTATCAGTTAACGTCTCCACAATGACAGCGATTTTATCAGGTCCAAATCCCTCATATCTTAAATTCTCAAAATTAGATCCAGTTGCTGCAGAAGATTTGTCAATTGCTCTATCGATATTGTCTTTAGGCATATTGGCAGATCTTGCAGCTTGAATAGCGGATCTCAATCTAGGATTCATAGCAGGATCTTTATCACCAAGTTTTGCTGCAACTGTAATTTCTTTTGATAATTTTGAAAAAATTTTAGAACGCCGTTTATCTGCTTTTCCTTTTTTATGCTTTATTCCAGCCCAGTGAGAGTGTCCTGCCATAAGTGTTATTTAATTTTTAAAAAAAATTTCCATATATATAGCTTTGAATGTTGTTTGCTAAGCCAGTTTCTATATTACATTCAACCATAACACCACACAAAGTAGCCTCACCAATAGCTGGGAAATGTTTAGTAGACTTTTTTTTTAAAAATCTATTTAGTGAATTTTCTTTATTCATACCTATAACTGAATCATAGTCTCCACACATGCCAGCATCAGTTTGATATCCTGTGCCATTATTTAAAATTCTTGCATCGTTCGTTGGAATATGAGTATGAGTTCCAACGACAAGAGTAGCTTGACCATCAAAAAAATGACCAATAGCATTTTTCTCACTTGTAATCTCGCCATGAAAATCAACAATAAGTATGTCGAAGTCTTGTTTTAATTTATTCTCATTTAAAAATTTCTTTGAAACTTCAAAAACATCTTCACACTTTTTCATAAAAACATTTCCCATCAGATTTAAAACACCAATTTTTATATTATCGCCAGTTTTATAAATATTAAATCCCTTTCCTGGCGCAGGTTCAAAAAGATTTTTAGGACGTAATAATCTTTCTTCTTTATCAATATACTCCATAATTTCTTTTTGATCCCAAACATGGTTTCCTGTTGTGATAACATTTACTCCACAATTAAAAAAATCTTTACATATTTCCTTTGTAAGTCCTACTCCTTGAGAGGCAGCATTTTCACCATTAACAATTACAAAATCAATATTTTTTGATTTAATTTCGCTTAAGAGATTGCTAGTCAACTTTGAACAACCAGCAAAACCTACTACATCGCCCAAAAATAATATTTTCATTAGATAATATCTTTCTCAGTTATAATTATATCTAATTTCTTATCATATTTGTTAACTGGTATGGTTTTTAGTTTTTGAAAAGAAAAAGCAAGACCAACTTTTACTATTTTTTTGATCTTTGATATCTTTTGAATGTAACGGTCATAAAAACCACCTCCATAACCCAACCTATTTAATTCTTTATCAAACGCTACCAGAGGAACAAATAAAATATCTGGGTAAAGTATATTGTTTATTCCTGGTTCTAGGATACCATATTTATTTATTAACAAGGGATCATTTTTAAACCATTTATGAAATTCCATTTGACTCTTTTTTCTAATTTTTGGTAGTGAAATTGTAGAGCCTTTTCTAAAAAAATAATCTAAAATTTCTAAATCATCAATCTCATAGTTTGTTGGATAGTATCCACCAATAATTTTCATATTATAATTTTTTTTTTTAAGATATGAATAAATATTGCTTGGATTTATATTTATTGATTTTTTTGAGTAATTTTTTCTTAATCTTAATACCTTATATCTTAACTTTGATTTAATCACAGATTTATTTGGATAGATTTTCTATTTT
Source organism: uncultured Pelagibacteraceae bacterium (assembly GCA_902617825.1). Lineage (GTDB taxonomy): Bacteria > Pseudomonadota > Alphaproteobacteria > Pelagibacterales > Pelagibacteraceae > Pelagibacter. Next base: position 11,614 of record CACMYE010000021.1, read on the forward strand.
TGCCTTTTTGACAAATTTTGATATTTGATCAGCTGCTTCATCAATTAACTCCTCATATTTTTTTTGATTATTTTCAATCTCAATTTTAAAATCTTCATGATTTAAATTAAGTTTTTTTATCTCCTCCTCTTTCTTATCTCGATATTCGTATATTAAAGATTTAAGCTCTTTAAATTTATTTGACAAATCTTTGAATTCATTTTTTCTTTGCTCAACCTTCTTCTTAGTCTCGTAATACTCATCCATTATTTTTACTGCTGTAATTAACAGAAGTTTATTTTCACCCAGATTGCCTAAATCATTTTTTAAATTATTAAATTTTTGGCTAATTTGGATTAATAATTCTTCCAAATGCTCTTCTTGTCCATCCTCACAGGACAATATGAATTCTTTATTATTAAATTTAATAGTTACATTTCCCATTTATCAATTTCTTCCAATAAAATATCTGTTTCTTGGTTTAATTCATCAATTTTCTCAGAAAACTCAATTTGTTTTCTTTCTTCTTGTTTTTCTTTATTTTTAATTTCCTCCAGTTTTTTTGATAGTAATCCATGCTCCTCTAACAGTTCTTTGTATTTATTTTCTAACTCATTTTTTTCAATTTCTAATTGATTTTTTTGTTCACTTAAATTTTCAATATTATTTTGTAATTTTGGATTAGTTAGATCTAAATTTTTTAACTCTTCTAAAACTGAAATTAATTTTTTTTCTTTTTCGTTTATAGAATTCATATATATAGATATAGTATTAAATAGATTCTTCTTAGTCTAGTCAGGATAATTTTGAATAAACTACATAACGATTTAGCAAATTGCATCAGATTTTTATCAATAGATGCGGTTCAAAAAGCTAATTCTGGTCATCCGGGTATGCCTATGGGTATGGCAGATGTTGCAACCGTGCTTTTTAAGAATTTTTTAAAATTTAACCCCAAAAACCCAGATTGGATGAATAGAGATAGATTCGTTTTATCTGCAGGTCATGGATCAATGCTTTTATACTCTTTACTTTATTTAACTGGATATAAGAGTATTTCATTAAACAGTATAAAAAATTTCAGACAACTAAAATCGATTTGCGCTGGTCATCCTGAATACCATCCGAATTCAGGTATAGAAACAACAACAGGACCTCTTGGACAAGGGTTAGCAAACGCAGTGGGATTTGCAATCGCAGAGGAAATTTTAAAAAAAAAATTAGGAAATGATTTAATTAATCACAAAACTTATGTTTTGGTTGGAGATGGTTGTTTAATGGAAGGAATAAGTCATGAAGCAATGAGCTTAGCGGGACATTTAAAGCTTAAAAATTTAGTAATGCTTTTTGATAATAATTCAATTTCAATTGATGGCCCAACTAATCTTGCTGTTTCAGATAATTATAAAAAAAGATTTGAGGGTTATGGTTGGAATTATATTTTAATAAATGGACATAATGAAAAAGAAATTTTTAAAGCATTAAAAAATATTCAAAAAGCAAAAAAACCAACTGTTATTTCTTGTAAAACAAAAATTGGATATGGCTCACCAAATAAATCTGGCAAAGCATCCTCCCATGGAAGTCCTCTTGGTTTAGACGAGATTGAACTTGTTAGAAAAACCCTAAATTGGAATAATAAGCCTTTTGATATTCCAAATAAATTTTTGAACGAGTGGAGAAAAATTGGCCAAAAAGGTGAGGCTAAAGAAAAGAAATGGATTAAGATATTTAATAAGAACAAAACAAAATTTAAAAAATTAACAAAAAATAATTTAATAAACGCGTTAAAAAAAGAAAAAAGAAATGCAATAAAAGAGCCTAAAAAATTAGCTACAAGAAAATGCTCTGAAATGACATTAAATGCGTTAACAAACCAAAATCATAACTTAATTGGTGGCTCTGCTGATTTAGCAGGATCCAACAATACAAAAACAAAAAATCAGAAAATTATTAAACCTGGAGATTTCAGCGGAGATTATATTCACTATGGAGTAAGAGAGCATGGCATGTGTGGGATAATGAATGGTATTTCACTTTATGGTAATTTAATTCCGTATGGTGGTACTTTTTTAATATTTTCTGATTATTGCAAACCTGCAATTAGATTATCTGCATTGATGCAAAAAAGAGTAATATATGTAATGACACATGACTCTATAGGGCTAGGAGAGGATGGACCAACCCATCAACCAATAGAACAACTCTCAGGTTTGCGATCGATTCCAAATTTATATGTTTTTCGGCCGGCAGATAGAGTTGAAACAATTGAATGTTGGGAACTTGCTTTAAAAAGTTCTAAAACACCAAGTATTTTATCTTTAACAAGACAAGGCCTAAATCCCGTAAGAAAATCATTTACAAATATAAATAAATGTTCCTTGGGAGCCTATGAAGTTTTGAGAACTAATAATAAAATTAATTTAACAATATTTGCAAGCGGTTCAGAGGTTAATTTGGCAATCGAAATTAGTCATAAATTAGCCAAAGATAAAATATATTGTAAAGTTGTATCAATGCCGTCTAT
>CACMYE010000022.1 GCA_902617825.1 uncultured Pelagibacteraceae bacterium
AAGAATAAAATATTTAACGAATTTTATTTATTCAAAAGTCAAAAAAAACTGCCTACTAATTCAGATTTTGTGAAATTTAATGGATTAAATATCTTAAATAAAAAATATCTATTTAGGCAAAATCTTAATTCTTCTTATGGAAAAGATACAATAATTCATTATAACAAAATATATGTTTAACGGAATTATTTATAATCAAGGGTCTGTTTGTAAAATAGTCAAAAGAGATAAGGGGCTTAATATTTTTGTAAAAAGTAACCTTAAAGTTTCAAGTGGAGATATGGGATTATCAGTAGCTTGTGATGGCGTGTGCTTAACATTAATTTCTTTTAAAAAAAAGAATATGGAATTTTATCTTTCAAGTGAAACAATCAAACGATCAAAGTTTAAATTTTTAAAACTTGGAGATATTATAAACCTAGAATTGCCCTTAAAATACGGTACTAAAATTTCAGGACATATATGTCAGGGCCATGTAGACACTGTTGGTAAAGTTTTGAGGATCTCTAAGGTTGATAAATCATATGTTTTTGAATTTGAAATCCCTAAGAAGGAGAGAAAACATTTAATAGAAAAAGCATCTATTAGCGTAAATGGTATATCTCTTACTATTTCAAAAGTTACAAAAAAAGGATTTCAAATTTGGATTATCCCTCACACGTATAAAGAAACAAATTTATCTTTTTTAAATAAATCGAGCTTAGTTAATATTGAGATAGATATCCTATCTAAATACGTTAGAAATTATTTTAATGAAAAAAAATAATTTTGCTAAAATTGAACAAATAATTAATGTAGCCAAAAAAGGTGGCATGTTCATCCTTGTAGATGATGAAAAAAGAGAGAATGAAGGTGATTTAGTCATTTCTACTTCTGACACTAATGCAAAAAATATAAATTTTATGGCTAGATATGGACGTGGATTAATTTGTCTTGCTTTAGATAGTGTTCAAGCAAAAAAATTAAATTTGAGTTTAATGTCGCCTATAAATAAATCTAGAAACAAAACTGCATTTACTATTTCTATAGAAGCAAAAAAAGGAATAACAACAGGTATTTCTGCAAAAGATAGATCTAAAACAATTAAAATTGCATCAAAAAAAAATGCAAATAAAAATGATATTGTTTCCCCTGGTCACATTTTTCCAATTATAGCTAAAGATGGTGGTGTATTAGTTAGAGCAGGACATACAGAGGCATCAGTAGATATATCTAAATTAGCTAAAAAAAATAATTCAGCAGTTATATGCGAAATTATGAATGAAGATGGTACAATGGCAAAAGGCGACAATCTTTTTAATTTTGCAAAAAAACATAAACTTAAAATTGGAAAAATTGAAGATCTAATTGCGTACAGACTAAAAAAAGAAAAACTAATACGCTTTAAAAAACAAAGTAATATTGAAGTAAAAAATCAAAAATATAAAATTAGAATATATGAAAATTTATTAGATGGTGCAGAGCATTTTGCATTAATAAAAGGAAATATTAAAAAAGGTGTTACACCTAGAGTTAGAGTAATCTCGTCAAATGTAGTTCAAAATTATTTAATCAGTCAACAATTACCGAATTCGTTTAATAAAACTTTAAATTATTTCAAAAAATATTCTTGTTGTGTTTTAGTTTTTATCAAAGATTCTAATCTTCGATCAGTCACACAAACACTAAAAGATTATAAAAATAAAGAATTTTATAAAACAGGTAATGACAAACTTATAAGAAATTATGGAATAGGTGCTCAAATAATTAAAGATTTAAAAATTAAAAATATGATATTGATTACTAAGTCCCCGAAAAAAGTTATTGGTTTAGAGGGGTACGATATAAAGATTATTAAACAGGAACTGATTTAATGAAAAAAAAATATTTAATAGTTATTGCAGATTATTATAAAGATATATCAAAAGGATTACTGAGCAGTGCGTTAAGTTTAATTCCAAAATCAAATATAATTAAAATTATAACTGTTCCAGGTGTATTTGAAATCCCAGTTACAATTTCAAAAAATATTAAAAAGTATGATGCATTTTTAGCACTCGGATGTGTTATCAAAGGACAAACTCCTCATTTTGATTTTATTTCTCAAACATCAACCAATGCAATTATGGACATATCTGTAAATAATAAAAAGCCTATCGGTAACGGCATTATTACATGCCTTAATATGAAACAAGCTAAAGCAAGAAAACGAAAAGGTGCTGAAGCTGCTAAAGCTGTAATTTCTATTTTGTCTCAAAAATGAGAACTCATTTTAATCCAAAAAATAATCCAAGAGTTATAATTATTCAAAAATTATATGGTAAATTTTATAATGAAGATGATAATTTAGATTTCCCGAAACACCGATTTAAAAAATTTATTAAAGATATAGTAACAGGGACCATAGAAAGAAATGACCTTATATTAGATGAACTAAACACAAAACTAGGTGATGATTTTGTATTTGAAAATCTTGATAAAGTTTTTCAAACTATTCTTAAAGCAGCAACTTATGAATTTATGTACAAACCTCAACTTTCACTAAATATAATTATAAAAGAATATTTAAATTCATCTAATTTTTTTTTAGAAAATTCTCAGACAAAATATCTAAATGCCTTACTAGATAATGTTGGAAAAAAATTGAGATCTAAAGATGCATGAATTTGAATTAATTAAAAATTATTTTTCAAAGATCTCAAAAAAAAATAAATCTGCTCTAAATTTAAATGATGATGTTTTTTTTGATAAGAAAAAGGGGATTGCTATTTCTATTGACACATATAATTTAGGTTATCATTTTATTGATTTTAAATACCCTGATTTAGTTATAAAAAAAATTTTAAGATCTTCCATCTCAGATCTAGTTTGTAAAGGAGTAATACCAAAATTTTATTTTATAGCTGGGTCAGGTAATACTAAAACTTTTTCAAAAAAAAACTTATCTTTAATTTCAAAATCTTTAAAAGAGGAACAAAAAAAATATAATATTTCTTTATGTGGTGGTGATACCACATTTTCTAATAAACTTAGCTTTACTATTACATCACTGGGTTATTCAAAAAAAATTATTTATAGAAATAAAGCTTTGGTAAATGATGATATTTATGTAACAGGTAATTTGGGTGATAGCTTTATAGGCTTAAGAACTTTAAAAAACAAAATTAAAATATCTAAAGAACTAAAAAAATATTTTATTCAAAAATATTATCTACCTGATATACAAATAAAGTTGACTAAAAAGTTATTAAACTTTGCAAATACTTCTATTGATTTGTCTGATGGTCTGATTGACGATTTGAGTAAAATGATAAACAATCAAAATTTATCATTTACCTTGCATGAAAATAAAATACCTATTTCAAAGAATTTGTTAAAAATAATAAAAATGAAGACTATGAAAAAAATTCAATTGGTATCTAATGGTGATGATTATCAAATTTTATTTACTGCAAGCAAAATTAAATCCAGAATCATAGCCCAAACATCTAAAAATCTTGGCATTAAAATTTCTAAAATAGGTAAAATTTGTTCTAATAAAAAAAGATCAGTAATTATTGATGAAAAAGCTAATGAAATAGTGCTTAAAAATAAAGGTTATGTTCATCAATTCTAAAAGTTAATTATTGTCTTTTTTAGCTTTTTTTGTATTGTGCGTGCTTAAAATTTAACAACCAACAACATTAAGGTTTTCATGAGCTCAACAGTCGAAACGATTTTATTATATACAATTGCAGCAGGACTATTATCCATTGTCTATGGATTTTTGACTGGAAAAAATATTCTTAATTCAAGTGCTGGTAATAAAAAAATGCAAGAGATTGCTTCTGCCATTCAAATTGGTGCTAAAGCATATTTGGCTAGACAATATAAAACAATAGCAATTGTTGGTGTTGTTGTTTTGGTAGTTGTTAGCATAGCTTTTAGTCCATTAGTTGGTGCAGGATATTTAATTGGTGCTGCTTTATCAGGTATTGCAGGTTATGTTGGAATGTTAGTATCTGTTGAAGCTAATGTAAGAACAGCAGAGGCTTCAAGAAAAGGTTTAGCTCAAGGTCTTTCCGTTGCTTTTAAATCAGGTGCCGTAACTGGTATGTTAGTTGCTGGTTTAGCATTATTGTCAATCGCTGTTTATTACTATCTACTATTAAAACTAAATGTTGATGAAAGAGAAATTGTTAATGCTCTTGTTGCATTAGGTTTTGGTGCTTCTTTAATATCAATTTTTGCAAGGCTAGGTGGGGGAATTTTTACAAAGGGTGCTGATGTAGGTGCTGATTTAGTTGGAAAAGTAGAAGCTGGTATCCCAGAAGATGATCCAAGAAATCCAGCCGTTATAGCTGACAACGTGGGTGATAACGTAGGTGATTGTGCAGGTATGGCAGCAGACTTATTCGAAACCTATGCAGTAACTATTGTTGCTACAATGGTTTTATCATCAATCTTCTTTGTGGGTGATTTAAATATGATGATTTATCCACTAAGTATTGGTGCTGCATGTTTGTTAACTTCAATACTTGGTACTTTTTTTGTTAAATTAGGTAAGACTAAAAATGTTATGAATGCCTTATATAAAGGTTTTGTAGTATCTGCTGTAGCGTCATTAGTAATCTTATGGCCTGTGACGGACCATGTAATAGGTTTTGCAAATGAATATACAGTTAATGGCAAAACTTTTAATGGTATGAATCTTTACTATTGTGGAGTAATTGGTTTAGTAATTACAGGATTATTAATCTGGATAACAGAATATTACACAGGAACTAATTACAGACCTGTTAAATCTGTTGCTTTATCATCAACTACTGGACATGGAACAAACGTTATTCAAGGATTAGCTGTATCAATGGAAGCTACAGCAATTCCAGCTTTAATAATTGTTGCAGGTATTCTTATCACTAATTTTATTGCTGGACTTTTTGGTATTGCTATAGCTGTTACAACTATGCTTGCATTAGCTGGAATGGTTGTTGCATTAGATGCTTATGGTCCTGTTACTGATAACGCCGGTGGTATAGCTGAAATGTCCAATTTAGATAAAAAAGTAAGAAAAACAACCGACGCTTTGGATGCTGTTGGAAACACAACAAAAGCTGTAACAAAAGGTTATGCAATTGGGTCAGCAGGATTAGGAGCTCTTGTTTTATTTGCTGCCTATACAGAAGATATTAAACATTTTTCAAAAGAAGCTGGATCTGCACTAGAAGGTATTGTTGTAACTTTTGATTTATCAAATCCTTACGTTGTAGTTGGTTTATTAATTGGTGGAATGTTACCCTATTTGTTTGGTTCAATGGGAATGCAAGCTGTGGGTAGAGCAGGTGGAGCTGTTGTAGTTGAAGTAAGAAGACAATTCAAAAAATACCCGGGTATAATGAAAAGAAAACAGAAACCTGATTATGCAAAGCTAGTAGATTTATTGACTGTAGCTGCGATTAAAGAAATGATTATCCCATCTTTATTACCAGTGCTTTCACCAGTTATATTATATTTCATAATTCTAACTATTGGTGGCCAAGTAGCTGCGCTTGCTGCTGTTGGTGCAATGTTGTTAGGTGTTATAATTACAGGTCTATTTGTTGCAGTTTCAATGACTGCAGGTGGTGGTGCTTGGGATAATGCAAAAAAATATATAGAAGATGGTAATCACGGTGGAAAAGGTTCTGAAGCTCATAAAGCTGCCGTAACAGGAGACACTGTTGGAGATCCTTACAAAGATACGGCTGGTCCAGCAGTTAACCCAATGATTAAAATTACAAATATTGTGGCTTTACTTCTGCTAGCAGTTATCGCTGGGTAATTTCTTTTCTCTTTTTGGCTCGCTGTCCAAGAGGGTCATTAATTTTTTGTCTCATACTCGACATAAAATCATATATAAATGAATTTCTTCTAAATCCATCTTCTGTTGTTTCTTGTGCTATTTTTAAATTTTCCATATCATCAATATTATAGAACTCTTTTTTTTTTAATATTCCATAGTTATCTATTTCCAAAACTAATATATCATTTTTATAAATTTTCATCTTACCTAAATTTTTAAGTTTTGATTGTGTTTGTTTTCTCTCAATATAAATCCATAGATCATTATCAAATTTACTCTTTGTTGAAGGGCTACCAAGAATCATTTTAATATCATTTTTATTACTTTTATTTACTATTAATGATGTTTGTTTTCTTTCTAAAAATGGAACACCATGATGCTCTACAACTGGTTTAAAAGTGCAATTTGCAACTATCAATGAAAAAAAAATTATATATAATACTTTTTGCATGAAACAAAACTACCTTTACCTTTATAATAATTTAATAAATTACGCTAGAAATAAAGATTTATACAAAGATTTAAACAGAGAAGATAATTTTTCTGACCGATTGACGTTATTTTTACTTCATTTTTCTTTTTTTCTTAAAAATTACAAAAATGACGAAAATAAGACTGTGTTGCAGGAAATTTATGATTTTAATTTTCGTCAACTTGAATTGAGTATTAGAGAAATAGGATATGGTGATCAATCAATTAATAAAAAAATGAAGGATTATATAAATCTATTCCATTCAATGGTTTCGGAAATCCATTTTTGGGAAGATTTATCTAAATCTGATAAATTAAAAAAGATTTCATTTTTTTTAAGTGATTTTGAAAATATTGAATATTTACTTGATTATTTTCAAAATTTTAATGACTATTTGTCAAAAAAAACTTTGAATTCCTACCTAAAAAGTGTAAGTAAACTTTAATTATGGCTGTACCTAAAAGAAAACAAACCCCTTCCCGAACTGGAATGAGAAGAGCTCAGACTATGAAATACTCAATTAAAAATATAGTAGAGGATAAAAAATCTGGTGAATACAGGCTTTCTCATCATCTTGATTTGAAAACAGGTATGTATAAAGGAAGACAAGTTTTAGATCCAAAAGAATAATATAATATACCAACATAATGTCTGATTTAATAAAAATTGCAGTAGATGCAATGGGAGGTGATGGTTCACCTAAAAAAATTATTGATGGTATTGTTCTAAATAACAAATCAAATAAAAATATTTTTTATAAAATCTTTGGTGATGAGAATCAAATTTTTGAATTAATAAAAGATAAAATTGACAACAAATTTTACGAAATTATCCACACGGATAAAGTAATAAAAAGCACCGATAGTCCTCTAGAGGGAGCAAAGAGGGGCAAAGATACTAGTATGTGGCTTGCCATTCAAAGTGTTAGAGAAAAAAAGGCTGATATTGTTATATCAGCTGGAAACACTGGTGCCTTATTAGTTGTTGCCAAATTAAATTTAAAAATGATTGAAAATATTGATAAACCAGCTTTATCTGCACTTTGGCCAAACAAAATTGGGATGAGTGTTGTGTTAGATTTAGGCGCAAATATTGAATGTAGTTCGAAAAATTTAATAGATTTTTCAATAATGGGTGCTGCTTTGTATACATCACTTTACCCTGATGACAAACCTAATGTGGCATTGTTAAATATTGGATCTGAAGAATTAAAAGGAAATGAAACAATAAAAGAAACTTTCCAAATTTTAAATGAAAAAAAATCCAATAATTATAATTTTGCAGGATATATCGAGGGCAATCATCTAATGGACGGTGATGTAAATGTAATTGTGTCTGATGGCTTTACTGGAAATGTAGCCTTAAAAACTGCAGAAGGTACTGCAAATTTTATTACCAGTGAATTAAAAAAAACAATGACTGGAAATATAATAGGTAAAATTTCTTCATTGTTAAATATATCAAATTTAAAGAAATTTAAGAAAAGACTTGATCCAAGATTGTATAATGGTGCAATTTTTATAGGATTAGACTCACCAGTTGTTAAAAGCCATGGTGGAACTGACTATGTGGGTTTTTCAAACTCTATTGATGTTTGTTATAGAATTGTAAAAGGTAATTTGATAGAAAAGATAAAGCATAATATTTAAAATGAGAATAAACTTAACTAAAAAAGACTTAGTTAATTTAGTTTATATGCAGCTTGGTTTTTCCAAGCAAATTTCGGAAAACTTAATTGATGATTTTTTATCAACAATAGTCAAAAATATTAAGTCAGAAAAAAAATTAAAATTATCAAAATTTGGTACCTTTTCTATAAGACAAAAAAAATCAAGAATAGGAAGAAACCCCAAAACCAAAGAGTCAAAAATAATATCAAGTAGAGAAGTTGTTTTGTTCAAGCCGTCAAAAGAATTTAAAGAATTTATCAATATGAAAGAAAATGGATAAGTCAGAAAATGCTTACAAAACTATCGGAGAAGTTGCTAAAATTCTTAAATTTAAAGAAAATAAAAAAGGTAACCTTCCAACTCATACAATTAGATTTTGGGAAACACAATTTAAGCAAATTAAACCAAAAATTTTAAACTCTAATAGAAGATATTATGATGAAAAAGCAATCAACCTTCTTAAGAAAGTTAAGTTTCTTTTAAAGGAACAAGGTATGACAATTAACGGTGTAAAAAAGATCCTAAATAATGAAGTTTCTTTAAAGCTTGACGAAATTGCAGATAAATCTATAAAAGCTGGGATTTTAAAAAATAAATTAATTAAGATTTCTAAAATTATAAAAAAACTAAAATAATATGGCAAAGAAAACACACGTGAAAGTTAGATTAGTTCCTGAAGCTAAGCCTGATAGTTCTTTTTTCTATTACGTAAAAAAGCCCGCAGGTGGTGAAAAGGCTAAGGTAAAACTTTCAGCTAAAAAATATAATCCCGATACTAGAAAACACGAAATGTTTGTGGAGAAAAAGTTACCACCACACAGTAAATAACTATTTTTTTTTGAAGTTTTTTTTTTCGTATTCAATATAAGCCCAAATCATATTTTTCCATATTCTGTTTGTTATTCTTGGATCTATTTTATTTTTAAGAGATTTTTTTTTTATATTTCTTAAAATAATATTTATTCTTTTTTGATCAATAATTTGGTTTTTTTTATCTTTTAAATCAAGAACTTTTTTAACAAGATTTGTTCTTTTTTTTATAATTTTAATAAGAGAATTGTCAAGCTTATCTAATTCAATTCTAATTTTACTTAATTTTTTTCTTTTTAAAGGCGACATTTATATATTTGGATTATTAGAAAAATATTATATTTAAGCGCTTATGTATACTGTTAATACAAAAATTAATAATCAATTATCTTTTTGGTTAATTGCAATGTTCATTATCATTTCAATTATGATTGTAGTTGGTGGCTTGACTAGACTAACCGACTCTGGCCTCTCAATCACGGAATGGCAATTGTTTTCTGGAATATCCCCACCTTTAAACCAAAAGGATTGGATATTATATTTTAATTTATACAAAGAAATACCTGAGTTTAAATTGCAAAACTTCAACATGACCTTACAAGAATTCAAAGTAATTTTTTGGTGGGAGTGGGCGCACAGATTTTTAGGGAGAGTAATAGGATTGTGCTATTTGATACCACTTATGTATTTCTCTTTTAAATTAAAAATCTCAAAAATTCTTGATTTATATTTTATTTTTTTTCTTATTTGTTTCCAGGGATTTATTGGTTGGTATATGGTTAGCAGTGGTCTAATCGATAGGGTAGACGTTAGTCACTTTAGATTATCTGTACATTTATTAATTGCTTTTCTGATTTTATCATTAATTTTTTGGAATTATTTAAAATATCAAAAAAAATATACACAAGTTGAAAATGGAATAAATTCAATTATTCCTTTAATGTTTTTACTTTTAATTTTAATACAAATCGTAATTGGTGCATTTGTATCAGGTATGGATGCTGGTAAGATTTACAATTCATGGCCATTAATGGGAAATACTTATTTTCCAAATGATAATAATATTCAAAATTTATTTAAATTATCTGCTTTTAGCGATCCTTCATTAGTACAGTTTATACATAGAAACCTGGCATATTTAATTGGTTTATTTTACGTGCTTATATTGTTTAAGGTTTATAAAAATAAAATAATTAAATTATATAGACCAGTTAATATTTTAGGATTTTTTATAATTTTACAAATTGTTCTAGGAATATTTACAGTTGTACTTGGTGCACAAATTTATATTGCTGCTGTACACCAAGTAAGTTCTATTTTTTTAGTAACTTCTTCTATTTATTTTTTCTTTTTAAATAAGAGACCTAACTTACTGCTTTAAGTTTGCCTTTTGAGGATTTATTTAAAGCTTGATCTAAATCCTCAATTATATCATCAATATGTTCGATACCAATACAAAGTCTAACATAACTCTGTGTTACACCCGATGCAGCAAGTTCTTCATCATTTAATTGGCTGTGTGTTGTACTAGCTGGATGAATAGCTAAACTTCTAGCATCCCCTATATTTGCCACATGATAAAACATTTTTAAGGACTCAATGAATCTTTTGCCAGCTTCAATTCCACCTTTTAGCTCTATTCCAACCATTGGTCCATTTCCACCTTTAAGGTACTGTTTAGCTCTATCTGATATATGCTTATCATGTTCAGTCGAGTAAATTACTTTAGTTACTTCCTTATGTTTTTTTAAAAAATTAACAGCCTTTTGGGCATTTTCACAATGTTGCTTCATTCTTAAAACCACAGTTTCAAGTCCTTGTATAATCGCAAAAGCATTATCAGGGGGACATGCCGATCCTAGATCTCTCAATAAGCAAACTCTTGCACGTACAGCAAAAGGAACATTAGCGCCTGTCATCTCTGGCACAGCTTTGCCCCATATAACATTATTGTAGCTTGCGTCAGGTTTATTGAATAATGGCTGTCTTTTTGCATCAGCTGTCCAATCAAAATTACCACTATCAACTATACTACCAGCAATTGCTGTTCCATGTCCGCCAATATATTTTGTTAAAGAATGAATAACTACAGCTGCACCATGCTCTATGGGCTTACAAATTACAGGTGCAGCAGTATTGTCCATTATTAGAGGAATGTTATATTTTCTTCCAATATCCGAAACTTCCTTAATTGGGAAAACTCTTAAATATGGGTTAGGTAGAGTTTCACCATAAAAGGCACGTGTGTTGTCGTCAATTAATTTTTCAAAATTTTTAGGATCACTTGGATCCGCATATCTTATTTCAATACCAAGTTTGCTAAGTGTGTTATTAAATAATGATACAGTGCCTCCATATAGATCGGTTGAACTTACAATATTATCACCAGCTTGAGCGACATTTAATACAGCAAAAGTTGAAGCTGTTTGACCAGATGAAACAGTAACACAAGATAAACCACCTTCAAGTGCAGCAATTCTTTTTTCTAATACATCATTTGTTGGATTCATTATTCTGGTATAAATGTTTCCAAACTCTTTTAGTGAAAATAAGTTTGCTGCATGTTCTGTACTGTTAAACTCATAAGATGTAGTTCTATATATAGGTACAGCTACAGCTTTTGTAGCAGGATCACTTCTGTAATCACCGCCATGGACCGCAATAGTCTCAGGATTGTTTCTTTTGGTACTCATAATATACTCCTTTTTTAGTGCTTCAACTTTATGTAAGGCGCACAATATAGTTCAAATGCCTACCGATATTTTTATGAAATTCCTCTTTAGCAGTTTAAAGCCCGCAATAGGATCAAATCGGCATAATTCTTTTATCAAATTAAGACCTATTTTCAAGGTAAATATAAAATTGACATTGAATTTAATAACAGTATTAATCCTCGCACAATGACAAAATTCCTTAAAAAAGACCAAATAACATCATCTTGGTACGAAATTGATGCAACTAATGCTGTTGTTGGTCGATTGGCTACAGTTGTTTCGAAAATTATAAGAGGAAAAAATAAAACAACATATACACCACACATGGATGATGGTGATTTTGTAATTGTTAAAAATATTGAACAAGTAAAATTCACAGGGAAAAAATTTCAAGACAAAAAGTATTACAGACATACAGGTCATCCTGGTGGTATTAAAGTTGCTACACCTGAAAAATTACATGAAAAAAAACCTGGTGAAACTTTAAAACTTGCAGTTAAAAGAATGTTACCTGGTGGTGTTTTAGGTCGAAAACAATTAACTAAATTGAAAATTTATGCAGGTAATGATCACCCACATTCTGCACAAAATCCTATAGTCATAGAATTAAATAAATTGAACATTAAAAATTTAGCTAGAAATTAATATGGAAAATACTCAAACATCTACAAAGTCTTCTAAACTTAAACTAGATTTTAAAGACAGCAAATATGCAACTGGTAGAAGAAAAACTTCTATTGCCAAAGTTTGGTTAAAAAAAGGATCTGGTAAAATATATGTGAATGGAAAATTATTTAGTGATTATTTCGCAGACGAAACTCATAAAATGCAAATTACAAGACCTTTTGAGATAATAAATCAATCTACAGATTATGATGTTAGATGTAGTGTTAAAGGTGGCGGACCTACTGGTCAAGCTGGAGCTATGGTTCACGGTATATCTAAAGCACTAGTTTTATTTGATGAAAATTTAAAAGGCACATTGAAAACTGAAAAACTTACCACAAGAGACTCTCGAGCAGTAGAGAGAAAAAAACCTGGTAGAAGAAAAGCTAGAAGAAGCTTCCAATTTTCTAAAAGATAATTTTTTTTTAATTTTTAACTGTTATAATATAAAATGCCTAAGCTTAATGCGTTAGTCGCTGGATCAACTGGATATATTGGTACTCAATTAATTAAGATATTAGTTAAGCACAAATATATAAACATAAAATATCTGTGTGGTAATTCGTCAGTAGGTAAGAGTATTTCATTTTATGAAAAGTCATTATCAAAATATAAATTACCTAAAATAAAAAAATTTAATAAAAATTTATTAGATGATGTTGATATAATTTTTACAGCATTACCTAATGGAGAAGCGCAAGATATATCTAAATATTTAAATAAAAAAAATATGTTAATTGATTTAGCTGCAGATTTTAGACTTGAAAAAGCTTCGGAGTATAAAAAATGGTACAAGCAGAAACACAGAGCAAGCCATTTAATTAAAAAAGCTATTTATTCAATACCTGAAATTAATAGAAAAATCTTAAAAGGATATAATATTATTTCAAGTCCCGGTTGTTATCCAACATCTATACTTTTGCCATTAATACCTTTGATTAATAAAAATTTAGTTAAGGTCTCAAATATTATAATAGACTCCAAATCAGGTTATTCTGGAGCAGGTAGAGGTGTTCATAAAAAATATCAGAGTAAAAACTTGTATGAGTCTTTGAGCGCTTATGGAATTGGTAATCATCGACATAATTCGGAAATAGATCAAATGTTAAAAAAGTTTACAAAAAAAAAAATAGAAGTAAGTTTTACACCACATATGTCACCAATGTTTAGAGGTATTTTAAGCACTATTTATCTAGATTTAAATAAAAATATAAATCAAGCAAAAGTTTTAGAAGTATTATCAAAATTTTATAAAAAAGAAAAATTTGTAAAGGTTCTAAAATCAAATTCTTTAATTAGTACTAATGACGTTATTAATACAAATAATTGTATAATTTCAGTATGTAAATCTAA
>CACMYE010000023.1 GCA_902617825.1 uncultured Pelagibacteraceae bacterium
TTTTCACCAATTATATTAGAAATTTTAGAAGATAGTTTTCTAATATCATCTGGCATATTTTTTTTAATTAAATCTTTTGAAAATTCATAATCTTTAGAAACAGATGAGGTTCCTCTTTGTCTTAGATAGTGAAAAGTTGATCCTAATATTTTTGATCTGCCTAAAGTTGCTGCTCTTAATTGGACATAAAATTCATTTATTACTAAATCTGAGAAGTTTAATTCTACTAATTCTGTCGCAATTATTTTCATAAATTTTGTTCTAAAAACATTGTAAAAATTTGGTTGAAATTGAGTGAAAACAGAGTTTATATGTTTTTTCCAATCTTCTAAAGGCTCTTCATATCGATAATATTCACACGGTTTTAAAAGATTCATATTTTTTCCATAAGGAGTATATTCATGATTGTTAATTTCAAAATTTAAAATCCTCCCTGATGAAGAAATGTATTCTGAGTTTTTGTATAAAAAATCTATTTGTTGATTTAATCCTGTATGAAACACAAAGTCATCATTGTCACACAACATAACTAGTTCCGTTGTTACTTTATTTAATACATCTAGCTCCATTTTGTAATAATCGTGATATCCAGAATGAGTATTGTATCTAAAATATTGAATTGAAAGAGATTGTTCATTATTTATCTCGCTAATCATCTTTTTAGTTTCATCGTCATCTTGACCATCTGCAATAATAATTGGATATTCAAAACAAATCTTTTTCATATAATTTAGCCATCTTCGAGTAAACTCATGTCTTCCTTTAACAAGCAAAACTAGTGTGAAAGTTTGTGCCAATTCCATTTTTTAATTCTCTATGGATTTAAATAAATTAATTGTGTCTTTAATTCTGTCGTCTAAATTTTTTGAAAAAATAAAACCTTTTTTTTGAATTTTTTTTGAGGAAACTTCATAAGACAGTTCATTCATAATTTTACTTTTAACTAATTTAATTTGAACTTTTGGTTCATATTTTTTAATTATCTGAATTATTTCTTTAACTGAGAAATTTGAAGTGACCACATTAAATACTCCTCCATCGAATAAATTATTTTTAATAACGAATGCAATTGCTCTCGTTGCATCATTTAAGCTTAAAAAAGGTCTTTTTTGATTAAGTGCAGTTTCCCAAACAGATAGAGGTTGTCCTATTGATGCTTGAAAGCAAAACTTACTTATCGCAGCATGAAATCTCATACCAGGAGAAGTTCCGCATATTGATCCTAGTCTTAAGGTTTTAGTTTTTACGTTTTTCTTATTGAAATAATTTTGGACTAACAGTTCTTCTTTAAGTTTTGTTGAGGCGTAGGGACTCTGAGGTTTAATATCTTCTTTATCACAATTTTCATCAACAATTTTTTTCTTTGTTCCATAAATACTTGTAGATGAAAAATGTATCATTTTAACTGAATGTTTTTTACATAATTCTAATATTTTTTTTGTTCCTAAATAATTTACTCTCTCATATTCTTCTGGCTGATCAATGCTAGTAGTGGCCTCTGTTAAAGCAGCTAAGTGAACTACGACATCACTTTTTTTAAAAATTTGATCAAGATCATCCTCTAAAATATCTTTTAGGTAAAATGTATAATTATGCCTTGGGAGATTAAATAATGAGCTAAATCTTTGAGTAGTCAAATTATCGATCATAGTAATCTCAGGATTTTCGAGATAATCTGGCAAATCTCTAATTAGCTTTGAACCAATATGTCCAAGAGCACCTGTTACAATGATTTTTTTCATTTTTTATTTTTTATAAATTTCTTAAAATCTTTATAGTCTCTTAGGTAATCTTTTTCGTTATAAGCTGCGTCACTTAAAACTAGTAATATTGTGTTTTTTTCTAAATACTTCTGAATACCCCAAATACCACTTGATACCTTTACTCCGACATTGTTATTTTCTAATTTAATTCTTTTTTTTGTTTTAAAATTATCAAAATCCAATTGACATGATCCACTTAAGCATACCATGAATTGTAGTTGTTTTTTATGAGCATGGCGACCTCTAATTTCGTTTTTATCACCCAAAATAAAAAAAAATCTTTTACAAATAAATCCAAATTTTTTTTTTAATTCTCCTATAATTAAATTTGGATTATTTTTATTTTTTTGTAATTTATAGACTTTAACTCCTTTCATTATCTCTTACTATAAAATTGATGAATTTTGTTTATAACTTTCTTTTGATTGGCTTTTGTTAATCCTGGGAAAAGTGGTAAAGATAAAATTTTCTTTGATAAATTTTCTGTTACTGGTAATTTTTTTTTACTAGAATAACCTGGCATTAAGTGGATAGGTGTTTTATAATGAAGAGCTGTAATTATTTTATTTGATTTTAAATAATTCATTAACTGATTTCTTTTTTCACATTTAATCACGAACAAATGAAAAGAATGGAATGAATTTTTACGAATTATTGGAGTAACTACTTCAGGTAACCTCAATTTATTAATATAAAAACTTGCTTGATTATTTCTTAACTTATTATCTTTATTCAAATTCACCAATTTTATTCTAAGAATCGCGGCTTGTAATTCGTCTAACCTAGAATTTATTCCTGGACTTAATGTTTTTCTATCATCATTCCATCCATATTGCCTAAATCGTTTTATTTTGTTTGCTAATTTTTTGTTATTGGTAACTACGCAGCCTCCATCGCCAATCGCCCCAAGATTCTTTGTGGGGAAAAAACTAAAACAACCTATATCTCCAATTGAGCCGAGCATTTTATTATTATAACTTGAACCAACCGATTGAGCACAATCCTCTATAATTTTAATATTTTTAAGTTTTCCTATTTTCATAATTTTATCCATATCACAAGCTTGGCCGTATATATGGACAGCTATTAAAGCTTTAGTTTTTTTATTACATAATTTTAAAACTTTATCTGGATCAATTGTGAAAGTGTCCGATTTTATATCTACATATACCGGCTCAGCACCAACCATTTTAATTGCTGCAGCTGAAGCTAAAGCTGTATGGGCTGGTACTAATACTTCATCTCCTTTTCCTAATTCCAGTTGTTTTAAAGCCATAAAAAGCGCATCAGTTCCATTTGCACATGAGATTGCTGAATTAACTCCAATAAATTTTGAAAACTCTTTCTCGAATTTTTCAACTTCAGTTCCTAGTATATATCTGCCACTAGTAAAAACTTTTTTTACAACAGCACGAATTTCTTTTTCATACATTTTGTATTGATGGTAAGGTGATGCTTGGGGTATCATAATCTACAGTATGGATTATTTATTGAACAATAAATAATAAAAATCAAGAAATATGAGAGATAAACTTTCCACCATTCTTGATAAACAATTTTTCCTTATTTTCAATTTCTTTTCTGTGGTTCCATGCAAATAAAACTGCAATCTGTGGATTATATTTAATAAAGTACTCATATGGTTTAACTGGAATGTGCATTCCAGGGGTATACTTATTTTGCTTAATTGGTGTTGTATCTGAAATAAAATCGATCAATTCAGGCCCAATTTTACAGTAATTCAGAATTGTTGTACTCTTTGAAGTGGCACCATATCCGACAATTTTTTTTCCTTCATTTTTTAATTTTTTTAATAGAGATTTAATTTTAACTTTTGAAAGTTCACAATCAACTTTAAATTGTTTATAAGTAGATAATTTATCTAAACCAAGATTTTTTTCTTTTTTTATAAGATTACTAACATTTTCTGAAACATTCCTTGAACCTTTTTTACACAAGACATATCTCATAGACCCACCATGTGTTTCTTGGGGTAGTGTATCTATCAATTCAAATCCATGATATGCAAAAATATTTTTTACTGAAATAGCAGAAAAAATATATACATGTTCATCATAAATTTGATCATACGAAATTTTTTTTATCATATCACCTAAATAAGGATCCTCAAAAATTAACACTCCATCATCTTTCAGTATTTTTTTGGATGCTTTAGCTATTTCATTTAAATCTGGAATATGACACATTACATTGGCAGCTAATATTGCATCAGCTTTTCCATTTTTTA
Source organism: uncultured Pelagibacteraceae bacterium (assembly GCA_902617825.1). Taxonomy (GTDB): domain Bacteria; phylum Pseudomonadota; class Alphaproteobacteria; order Pelagibacterales; family Pelagibacteraceae; genus Pelagibacter. The sequence continues at coordinate 4,012 of CACMYE010000023.1, forward strand.
ATAGAGCTTGATTTGCAAAATTATTATCAAAAAAAGCTACTTCAGTATTAATACCATTGTCAATCGCAACTTTAGCAACATTAGCAGAAGGTTCTACACCTAAATGTCTAATCTTATTATTTAAAAAATTTTCAAGCAAAATTCCATCATTACTTCCTAATTCTATAATAAATGGATCTTTATTTTTTAAATAATTAGCAATAATCCAATTCGCAAATTCCTTAAAATGTGATTGCATCGATTTCGAAGTTTTAGAAAAAAACGCATAATTATCATGAAACATTAAATTTGGATCTGGTTGTGTAACCAATTGAACTGTAAAACACTTTTCGCAAAAAGCTGTTGCTAACTCAAAAAAATACTCATCTTTAAATTCTTTTTCTAAAAGAAAACCATTTGCAATTGGCATATCTCCAAAAGAAATAAATGGCTCTATATGGTTGTTACAAACTCTACATTTCATATCACTGTTCAATATATTATATCATTAAAAAAGCAATCAGATATTCATTTTTTTACTATTTTTAAAAACTTTAAATATAAATTTAATGTATATTTATTTATAGAAAATAATTTATAAATATTACTTTTAAATAGAAAAATTAATTTTTCAAAATTTGATGGCCATTTTTTATATTTAATACCTCTTTTTAAATCATAGGCTGGGATGGCTAATATAGTATTTTTTGGAAGATCTAATAATTTGTAACCTAATTGAAAAATACTATTTGGAAAAGCAACCTCTCCATATGTTATATCTTTATCTCTTTCTGCGCCCTTGTAATAAGGCAATGATCCATACTTTTCTACAACTTTATTTAAAATTTCTGTGCTAGATAAGCCTGTTGCTCCATGACATGAGTATGCTGTATTTTTATCAAGACCTAAAGGTTTCCATCTCCACTTTCCAATTTTTGTTGTACCAATATAAGCAACGAAACCTGCTTTAGGAGTATTCTTCCATAAATCTAAACCTATTTTTAAATAGTTTTTTGATTAATTACTATGTCATCTTCAGTAAATAGGAAAAAATCGTAGTCATATCTAAATTTCATGAAGGCTTCATTATAAGCACCAAAGCTTCTTCCAATATTTTCTCTTGTAATACATATTATTTTTCCACCTGGTATTATAGAACCAGAAATATCCTCTAAAAATTTATTTCCATTTTCAAAGTTAACATTATTATTAACTATTATTAGATCTCTACTTATCCCAGGTTCAGAAATTTTTTCTTCTTTTATATTAAATTTAATTAAATCAATTACTTCTTGTGGTGTATCTGATTTTTGACTATGTCCAAAATAACCTAAAGGATCTCCTACGAGATACGTACTGTCTATGTGAACTTTAGGTAAGAAACATGTGGCAATTACCTTCGCAACTTTCATTATTACTACTTAGTACGATAAACTTTTGTTGATGATTTTAAATTTGATCTTTTAGTTATTAAATTTAAAATTCTCTTATTTTTTTCCTGTTTTTTTGTTGGTGCAAACAAAGCTCTTTGTCTATTATCAGCTTTATTTCTTGGTTCTGATAAATAATATACTGCCATACTCTGTCTTTTAACTCCCTTGGGTAGTCTCACAGGTGTAGGTAAACCATGCCAACTATTCTGTGAAGTATCAAATAATATAGCTCTATTAAATTTATTTTTAATTTTTTTTATAAGATTTAAAGGCTTATTTTGAAATTTGTTGTGCGACCACAACTCTAAATCGCCTCCCCAGCTTTCCTTCCAATTCTTTGTCATATAAACAATTAGGTTTAATCTTCTTTCTTTTTTTAATTTTGGATGAATTGAATAATCTTTGTGAATATTTAATTTACCTTTATTGGGATGAATATGTATCCCACCTCCATGGAGCCCAATATCAACTATAAGATTTTTTATTCCAGTTATTTTTTTAACAAAATTTAAAAAGGTTAAGGAATTTAAAAACGTAAAGGCTTGATAAACATTAGACGGAAATTTGTCATAATCATTACAAGTTATTTTTTTTTCAATTTCATTATCATAAATTGTAACCCCAATTTTTTTATCTTTATTAAAATTTTTAATTTCTTTTTCTAAAAAATTTAGCGTTTTTTTATTCCAAAAATTATCTAAAATTACATGATCAAAGGGTTCAGCATTTTTGTATTTTTTTTTTAGCTTTTGTATATTAAATTTTGATATTAAAGATTTAACCATCTGACATTATCTAACGTCCAACTGACAACTTGGTTAATTCTTTCATCTGGAGAAACCTTTGGTTTCCAACCAATATTCTGCATTAAATCTCCATCCAATGCATACCTGAGATCATGTCCAGGTCTACTGCTATGAAAGTCAACTAATCTATATTTTAATTCTTTATTTTGAGCCCTTGCTATTTTTTGAGCTAACTCGAGATTGTTCCACTCCACTGGACCAACTAAATTAAACTTTGGACATTTTGCACCTCCAAAATCATTAGGCAGTTCTTGAACTTTGTTAGGATTATTCAATAAAAATAAACATCCGTCTGCAACATCACTCGCGTGAATATAATGTCTACTACCAGGAGTAGTCCGTGTTTCATCGCTGTGTATTGTCACTAATTTATCATCTCTTACATTACGTATCGTCATTGGTATATATTTTTCTGGATGTTGTCTTTCACCAAAAACATTCATCGTATGGGTTATGTAAATTGGCATGTGATATGAATTTTCAAATGCTACTGCTAATTCCTCACCTCCTGCTTTAGTTGCGCTGTAAGGATTTGTTGAATTATATCTGTCTCTTTCTTTATAATTTACACCTAAAGGAGCAGGTCCAAAAACCTCATCAGTGCTAAAATAAATAAATCTTTCTAAATTTTTTTGAAATCTTGCGAAATTTAGAATATTACATGTTGCTACTACATTATCTTGTACAAATTCCATTGGGTTATCTATAGATCTATCTACGTGAGAAGAGGCAGCTAAATGAAGTATGTAATCAAACTGACCAAGATCTGCTGAAAGCATTTGATTTACCTCAGCTCTTAAATCGTGATAAACTATCCTTACTCTTTTCTGATCTTTAAAATCAAATTCATTCATCATATCGGCTATCCGGTTTAAATTACCTGAGTAATCTAACCTATCAAGTGATACAATTTCCCAATCTGTGTTTTTTAAAAAATGCCGAATTACATGATGAGCAATAAAACCAGCACCTCCTGTTAACAATACTTTTTTCATAATACGCTACTTGTTTAACAACAATTTTAGATATAGGCTATAAGGACTATTCTTCATTTTTTCAATCCGTTTTATTAAAATATTTTCATCTATCCAACCAAAATTAAAGGCAATTTCTTCTAAACATGCAATTTTTAGGCCCTGTCTATCCTCAATCGTTCTAACAAAATCTCCTGCATCTAAAAGAGAGGCATGTGTACCAGTATCTAGCCACGCAAAGCCTCTTCCTAAATCAAAAGCTTTTAATAAATTTTTATTTAAATAAGCCTTGTTAATATCTGTAATTTCAAGCTCACCTCTAGGTGATGGTTTCAAATTTTGTGCAATATTAATGACATCATTATCATAAAAGTACAATCCTGTAATTGCATGATTACTTTTAGGAATTTTAGGCTTCTCTTCAAGAGATATTAGTTTTCCATCTTTGTCGAATTCACCAATCGCAAAATCTTTTGGATTTTTAACAAAATTAGTAAAAATAATTCCACCTTTTTGCAATTTTACAGCACTATTAAGCAAGTCACTAAACTTATATCCAAAAAAAATATTATCTCCTAGAATAAGACAAACATTTTCATTACCAATGAATTTTTTACCTATTAAAAAAGATTGAGCAATACCATCTGCTTTTTTTTGAACCTCATAATTTATGTTAATACCAAAGTCATCTCCATTTCCTAATAAATGATCATAAAATTTAGTATCATTTTCGTTAGTTATTATTAGGATGTCTCTTATGCCCGCCAACATCAAAACAGACAAGGGATAATAAATCATTGGCTTGTCATAAATCGGCAGCAAGTGCTTATTAAATACTGATGTCAAAGGTTCCAAACGAGTCCCCCTTCCTCCGGCTAAAATAATACCTTTCATTATTTTATTTTTCCTATTCGCTCCAACTTATACTTATTTTTTAGAATTTTGCTCCACCAATTTTTATTTTCTAAATACCATTTCACAGTTTCTTCAATACCTTGCTCAAAATTCACTTTGGGTATCCACCCCAATTTTTTAATTTTATTACCATCGATTGCATATCTTTTATCGTGACCTGGTCTATCCTTAACAAAATTAACATTATGAAAAAAGTTTTTATTATTTTTTTTTTTATTAAATGTTTTTAGTACACTAAATATAATTTTGGCAATTTCTAAATTTCTTTTTTGATTTGAGGCTCCAATATTATATGTTTCCCCAATTTTTCCTTTTTTAAAAATTTTAAAAATTGCATCAGAATGATCTCTTACGTGTATCCAGTCCCTAATTTGTTTTCCATTTCCATAAATTGGAATTTTTTTATTTTTTAAAATCGATATAATTGTATGAGGAATAAATTTTTCTGGGTGTTGGTAAGGTCCATAATTATTTGAACAATTTGTTATGATTACAGGAAGGTTGTATGTTCTGGCCCAAGCTTTAACTAAATGATCTGAACTTGCTTTACTTGCAGCGTATGGTGAACTAGGATTAAAGGAACTTAATTCATTTGCTGGCTTACTATTTAATGGCAAGTCTCCATAAACTTCATCCGTTGATACATGAATAAATTTAAAAAATTTTTTTTCTTTTTTGTCCAAATTACTCAAATAAGTATTTGATGCTTTTAAAAGTGAATATGTTCCAAAAATGTTTGTTTTTAAAAAGGGTGCAGGATTATCAATAGATCTATCTACATGGGACTCGGCAGCTAAATTAATAACTCCATTTGGTTTAAACTTTCTAAGTAGTTGAAGAAATTTTTTTTCATCACATATGTTCCCCTTAATAAATTGATAATATTTATTTTGTTTTTCAATATTTAATGACTTGATATTTGATGAGTATTTTAAAGCATCAAAGTTCAAAATATTTATCTTTTTTTGTAATAAAAATTTTACTAAGTTTGAACCTATAAATCCTGCTCCTCCTGTTACAACTAATCTCATTTCAATTTATGTTTGTTTTTGCCATTTTTCTAAACAATTCGTTTTTATTTATTAACTCATCAAATGTACCTGAGTCTACTATTTTGCCTTTGTCGATAAAATATATTACATGACAATTCTTAACGCTGGCTAGTCTATGTGCTACAATCACGACTGTTTTAATATTTTGAATGTTGTTAATTGATTTTATTACTGCGTCCTCAGTTAATCCATCAAGTGAACTTGTAGCTTCATCAAAAATTATTAATTTTGAGTCTGAATATAATGACCTAGCGATGCCAATTCTTTGTCTTTGTCCTCCAGAAAGTTGAACTCCTCTTTCACCAATAACAGTGTCAACACCATTAGGAAGTTGACTTATAAAATCTGTTAGTTGGGACATTTCGATGGTAGATCTAATTTTTTCATTATCAATTTCACTCAAAGGAATTCCAAATGCTATATTTTCTCTAATACTGGTATCAGCTAAGTAAATCGTTTGAGATACTAAACTAATATTTTTTTGCCAGAAAATTTTATTACTTTCCTCTATCTTTTGGTCATCTATTAAAATTTCACCACTATCTGGTAAAATTAATCCAGCAATTAAATCAATGATTGTAGATTTTCCTGATCCAGATCTTCCAACAAATCCAATAGTTCGTTTTTTTTTAATTATGAAATTCAAATCTATTAAATTAAAATTGTTTTTTTGTTTATCATTTAAGTACTTAAAGTTTACATTTTTAAATTTTAATTCATTATTAAATTTAATCTCTTTTTCTTTTGTAAAACTATTTATAATTGGGTGTTCGACATCTTGTTTTTTTGCTTCTATTAAATTTTCTTTAATATTTTCATAAGCATGAATATTGGCTTTAATAGCTGTTAAATAACTAAATATTGCCTGAAAAGCTGGTAACAATTTTATACCTCCTAAAGCGTAAATAGATAGCACTGGAAATATTGTATTAAAATTATTTTCATTTCCTTTTGATGTTAGGTAAACAACAAAGCTAACTATTATAGAAAATGCAATTAATTCAACAATATATCTTGGTAATTGACCTATTGCTTGATTTTTGCCTACAGCATCTGCCCAGTGATTACTACTGTTTTCAAAATTATTGGAAAAAAAACTTTGCCTACCGGAAATTAAAACTTCTTTAACACCCCCAAATCCCTCACTCATAAGTTTATATCTAGACTCTTGTGTTTGAGAAACTATTTTTCCATTTTTCAAAACAGTATTTTTGACATATGAAAAAATTAACAAATAGCTTATTCCTAAAATGATACCAACTATCAGTGCTACTAGTGGATTATATATTATCATCGCTACTATAAGAAAAAATGAAACCACAACTTTAGCATTAATCAACATTGCTGGTTGAATAATCCCTAATGTTATTCTGTCACTTTCTTGAGCAATTTTGTTAATAAGTTGAGCGCTATTACTCTTTACATGAAATAACCATTCTTGGTTCAAATAAAATGAAAACAATCTATTTCCAAGAGTTGTTCCCATTTTTATACTATTTGTAGAAACTTTCCATATAGTAAACATATGAATTATATTTGAAATTAACAAAATAGATAAAAAAAATAATCCAAAAATAAATAAGAAGTTTTTAGGACTTTGAAAATCGAAATAATTGTATATGTAAGAAATATAACCATCCTCATAAACTAAATCGAAATTAGATAAAATTGAAATAAATGGGGCTACAGCGAATAAGCTTACTACTTCCATACATGCAGTTAATAAAATTAATATTTGAAGATAAATAATTTTTTTCTGTTGTTTTTTTTCCAACAGATTGAAAATTTGTAAAATCTGCTTAATCATTTTTAATTTTATAAAAATTTTTTTGTTCTATATACAAAGGAATTAATTTTTGAATTCCACTCCTAAAATTATGCACAGGCTTATATTTAAGTTTTCTTCTAATTTTATTTATACTAGCTAACGAAAATCTTATATCTCCACTTCTAAAAGAAAGATATTTAGGCTTCTTTGCGTATATTATTCCATTTTTTTTTAAATTTTTTTTAATTTCATTGAAAAGTTCATTTAAAGAAATTTGATTACCATTTGCTACATTATAAACTTCATTTAATGTTTTTGATCTTATAGCTGCACTTATATTAGCTTGGACAACATTATCAATGAAACAAAAGTCTCTTGTTGTCTTTCCATCACCAAATATTTCAATTCTTTGATTGTTTATCATGTTTAATATCCACCTAGGTATCACAGCTGCATAAACTCCATTAGGATTTTGATTTTTTCCAAAAACATTGAAATATCTAAGTCCAACACATTTAAGTCCATATGTTCTAGAAAATATTTTTGCATAAGTCTCATTGATTTGTTTTGTATAAGCGTAGGGTGAAAGTGCATCACCTATATTTTTTTCAATTTTTGGTAATTTCAAATTATTCCCGTATACAGAACTGCTAGAAGCATAAACAAAATTCTTGACTTTGGCATTTTTGGCTGCCGTCAAAATATTCAGAAATCCTGTTACATTTGACTTATTAGTAAATATAGGATCTTTTATTGATCTAGGGACTGAACCTATTGCGGCTTGATGCAAAACATAATCTATATTTTTGCATGCTACAACGCAGAAATGATAATCTTCAATACTTTTTTTTATAAAAGTAAAATTTTTCCATTGTTTTTTACTAACACTTTGCCTTACCAGATTTAAGTTTTTATTAAATCCGGTTGATAAATTATCAATTCCTAGAACCTTTTGATTATTTTTAAGTAAATTTTCTAATAAATTTGATCCAATAAACCCCGCAACGCCTGTTATCAGCCATCTGTTTATCTTATTTTTAATTATTTTTTTTAATATCAGATCTAATTCACTCATTATTTATAACCTTAAATCAGACAATTTATTTGTGAAAATATATTTTAGGTCAAAAATTATGTGATTACTTTTTGTTAAATTTTTGATTTTTTTTATTCCCATTTTTTTAAAGATGCTATGTGAAACTGCTAAAATTATACAATCAAAATATTTTTTTTTTGGTTTTTTAATCAAATTTACTTCCTTTAATTTTTGAATTTTATTATTGACCCATGGATCATAAACAGAAATTTTAGCCTTAGATTTTTTTAGGTGTTTAGCTAAGTCAAAAACTTTTGAATTTCTAATATCAGGACAATTCTCTTTAAAGGTAAGTCCCATAATCAAAATTTTTGAATTTACTATTTTTATTTTTTTTTCTTTCATTTTTAAAAAAAGTTTATTTGCTATATGTGTTGACATATTGTCATTTAAATTTCTGCCAGCTAAGATTATTTTTGGATTATATCCCAATTTTTTTGATTTATATGTTAAGTAATATGGGTCTACACCTATACAATGTCCACCTACAAGACCCGGTCTAAAAGGTAAAAAATTCCACTTTGTACCTGCGGCTCTAAGAACTTCCTCTGTATCAATATTTAGCTTATTGAAAATCAGAGAGAGCTCATTTATTAAAGAAATATTAATATCTCTTTGTGTGTTTTCAATAACTTTTGCGGCCTCAGCCACCTTAATACTGCTAGCTTTGTAGGTTCCAGCCTTAACAATGCTTCTATAAAGTTTGTTTACAAAGTTAGCTGTTACCTCATTTGAACCTGAAGTCACTTTTATAATATTTTCCACATTGTGTTTTTTATCACCTGGGTTCATTCTTTCAGGACTATATCCAACAAAAAAATCAACATTGAACTTTAGGTTAGAATTTTTTTCTAAAATTGGTACGCATATTTCTTCGGTGGCACCAGGATACACTGTGGACTCGTATATTATAGTATCTTTTTTTTTTAAAATTTTACCTATCATTTTGGATGCAGAAATTAAATTTCTAAAATCTGGTTTATTAAATTTATCTATTGGAGTTGGGACAGTTAAGATGTGACAATTACATTTTTTTAAATCTTTTAAATTTTTAGTAAATGTGAGATTTTGTGATTTAAGAATAATACCTCTATTTACTTCTAAGGTTTCATCGTATCCTTTTTTTAAACTATTAATTCTGTATTTATTTAAATCAAAACCAAAAACTTTATAATGTTTTGAGAATGATACGGCTAAAGGTAAACCAACATATCCTAAACCAACTA
>CACMYE010000024.1 GCA_902617825.1 uncultured Pelagibacteraceae bacterium
ATTTTTTATAAATGAGTTTATACCTTGCATTATAGTAACAGTTGGGTCTAATCTTTGTTTAAGTTGTTCTTTATAAATTTCAAAATCTTCAATATTTTTTCTAGCTACTCCACTTTTCATTGCAGCTTTTGCTACAGCAGCTGGAATCACACTTATTAGTCTTGGATCAAATGTAGATGGAATAATATAATCTTTTCCATAATGTGGTCTTTCACCACCCATTGCAGCTACAACTTCATCAGGAACATCTTCTCTTGCAAGTTTAGCAATTGCTTGCGATGCAGCAACTTTCATTTCTTCATTAATAGTTTTAGAACGTACATCTAAAGCTCCTCTAAAAATGTAAGGGAAACCAATTAAATTGTTAACTTGATTAGGATAATCTGATCTTCCAGTTGCTATAATTGCATCATTTCTTACATCATTTATTTCCTCTGGCAAAATTTCAGGATCTGGATTAGCACAAGCAAAAATAATTGGATTTTTTGCCATACTCTTAACCATCTCTTTTTTAAGAACTCCTTTTGCTGACAAACCTAAAAAAACATCAGCTCCTTTCATTGCGTCTTCAAGAGTTCTTAGTTTTGTCTCAACTGCATATTTTAGTTTCCACTGGTCTATACCATCAGTCCTTCCTTTATAAATTACACCTTTTCTATCAAGCATGATCACATTTTCTGTAGGCACTCCTGAATTTTTAAATAATTCAGTGCAAGCTTGAGCAGATGCTCCAGCACCATTAACAACAACTTTAATTTCTTTTATTGATTTACCACTTATATCTAGAGCATTTATTAGTGCTGCTGTTGTAATTATTGCAGTACCATGCTGATCATCATGAAAAACTGGAATATCCAAAATTTCTTTTAATTTTTGTTCAATTATAAAGCAATCTGGAGCTGCTATATCCTCTAAATTAATTCCACCAAAGCTTGGAGCAAAATTTTTAATAGAATTAATAATTTCCTCGCTGTCTTTAGAATCTATTTCAAGATCTATAGAATCTATGTCAGCAAATCTTTTAAATAACACTGCTTTCCCCTCCATTACTGGTTTAGATGCTAATGCTCCTAAATTCCCCATTCCCAAAATAGCTGAACCATTACTGATAACTGCAACTAAATTTCCTTTACTTGTGTAATCATAAGCTGCTTCTGGATTATCACTGATCGCTTTTACAGGGGCCGCAACCCCTGGAGAATATGCAAGAGCAAGATCCCTTTTAGTAATCATATTTTTTGAAGAAATAATCTCAATCTTGCCAGGTTTTTTCTCTTTATGAAAATCTAAAGCTTCTTTATCTGTGTAATGATCAATCTTTGTTTTTTTCATTTGTTATAATATGTGTACAATTAGGGTAAATTTAAGACTAATATGATTTATGAACTTACTTAAGTCAACAGGCACATTTGGTTTTTATACTATCATAAGCAGATTACTTGGATATTTAAGAGATATTTTAATTGCAATATTTTTAGGAACAGGTTTGTTAGCAGATGCTTTTTTTGTAGCATTTAGAATTCCAAACACATTTAGAAGATTATTTTCAGAGGGAACTTTTAATGCTGCTTTCGTTCCAAGCTATGCATCAGAAATGATTAAGGGCAAAAAACAATCCAACAAATTTGCAAATGACATCTTTAGTCTTTTGTTTTTAAGTTTGTTGTTAATAACATTACTTGTTCAATTGTTTATGCCTGTTTTTGTATCCCTTATCGCACCAGGCTTTATAGGTGATATTGAGAAAATGGACATAGCGATCACGTTAACCCGTATCACTTTTCCATTTCTATTATTTATTTGTTTAGCATCTTTTTTTGCAGCAATATTGAACTCTCATAATAAGTTTGCGGCTGCATCAGGGGCACCAATAATACTAAATATTGTATTAGTTTTAGTTTTACTATTTTCAAGTTTCTTGGGAGATAAATTAGTATTTTATTTGTCTTATGGCGTTTCTTTAGCAGGATTTTTGCAACTATTGTTTTTGTATAAATTTGTAAGAAAACATTACTCACTTAAAATTAATTTTAAAATTAAAATATCTAAAAAAGTTAAGATTTTTTTTAAAAAATTATTACCAAGTATTTTTTCTTCGGGCGTTACGCAAATAAATATATTAGTTGGGACCATCATCGCTTCATTTCAGGCAAGTGCAGTTTCATATCTATATTATGCGGATAGAATATATCAAATTAATTTAGCAATAGCTGGAATTGCAATTGGAGTAGTTGTTCTCCCTCAATTATCAAAATACGTTCAATCTAAAAAGAAAGATAAGATCTTGTTAATTCAAAATAAAGCGTTGGAGCTAAGTTTATTTCTGAGTTTGCCAGCTTCCGTTGCACTGATCCTTGGTTCAGAACAAATAATTTCAGCACTTTTTGGTTATGGATCATTTGATAAAAATTCAGTTTTAAACTCAAGTCAAGCTCTATATTATTTTGCTTTAGGTTTACCTGCTTTCGCATTAATCAAAGTGTTTTCTAGTTTCTTTTTTGCTAACCACAATACTAAAACACCTTTTTATATTTCTTTAATTTCTGTAATTTTAAATATCCTAATAAGTGTTTATTATTTTAATGAAATTGGATTTATAATAATTCCTATTGCAACAACAATATCATCTTGGTTCAACGGTATATTATTATTTATCTTTTTGAAAAATCGAAATTTTTTTTCTTTTAATCAAATATTTTTAATAAAGTTTTTTAAAATAGTTGTTGCTTCAATTTTAATGGGTTTTGTTTTTCAATTTTTATTAGACCTATTTCAAAATGAACTCACATTTGAGCAACCATATAAATCTCTATATTTAATATTATCAGCATTTATAGGCCTAGTATTTTACCTTATTATTTCGTATTCCATCAAAGCTTTTAAAATAAGCGATATTAAACTAAAGTATTGACTTCATGGGTAAAAAAATATTTTCTGGTGTTCAACCTACTGGTAATCTTCATCTTGGTAATTATTTGGGAGCAATCAAAAATTTTGTTAAACTAAACAATGACACCGCAAATGAATGTATTTTTTGTGTGGTGGATTTACATGCCATAACAGTTAAACAAGATCCAAAAGAATTAAAAAAAAATATTAGAGAAACTGTAGCAACATTTATTGCTAGTGGGATCGATCCAAAGAAAAGTATAATTTTCAATCAATCAGGTGTTGCAGCCCACTCTGAAGGTGCATGGATTTTAAGTTGTGTAGCTCGTATGGGATGGCTAAACAGAATGACCCAATTTAAAGAAAAAGCTGGAAAAGATAAGGAAAAAGCTAGCATTGGATTATATTCTTATCCTATTCTCATGGCAGCTGATATCTTGTTATATGATGCTACCCACGTTCCCGTAGGAGACGATCAAAAGCAACACCTTGAGTTATGCAGAGATATTGCTCAAAAATTTAATAATGATTTTGGTGTAGTTGATTTTTTAAAAGTTCCTGAGCCTTTAATTCAAAAAGAATTTTCCAGGATAATGAGCTTAAAGGATGGATCAAAAAAAATGAGTAAATCTGAGTTATCGGATTTAAGTAGGATAAACTTAACAGATGATAAAGATCAAATCATTAATAAAATTAAAAAAGCTAAAACAGATCCTTTATCAATGCCAAAAAGTATAAATGAACTTGAAGGGAGGCCAGAAGCTCAAAATCTTTTAGGGATTTTTGCAAACTTGAGCAATTTAACATTGGAAACTTCTATAGAAAGATTTGCTAGTAATAATTTTTCAGATTTTAAAAAAGAGCTATCTGCATTATTAGTTAATAAAATTGTACCAATATCTGAGGAGATAAAAAAATTACTTAAAGACCAGTCTTATCTCGATTCTACTCTTCTAGAAGGAGTTGAAAAGGCTGACAAAATTGCATCAAAAAAGATCAAAAACATAAAAGAAATTGTAGGTTTTTAACAAAAAATTAATATCAAGTTTTAATTTCTAAAAAATAAACTATATATAATTTATGTTTGTACAGACTGAAGTAACTCCAAATCCAAATTCATTGAAATTTCTCCCTGGGAAGAATGTTTCTAACAGTGGTCCTTATGAAATTACTAATAAAAATCAAATTAATAATGAATTAGTCAGAAATATTTTTTCTATTAATGGAGTTGAGGGTGTTTTCTTAGGAAAAGACTTTATATCAGTCAACAAAAGTGACCAAATTGAATGGGATGAAATAAAACATATTGTGACCTCTTTAATAAATGATTTTTACTCTGATGGAAAAAAATTTGTTATTGATGAAAATGTAAAAAGAGAAGAGTTTGACCTAGGTGAAATTGAGAAAAAAATAGTAAAAATTTTAGATCAAAAAATAAGACCTGCTGTTGCAAGAGATGGTGGAGATATTAAGTTTAAAGAATACAAAGATGGTGTTGTTAAAGTGCAATTACAAGGTAGTTGCTCAGGTTGCCCTAGTTCTACAATGACTTTAAAACAGGGAGTTCAAAATCTATTGTGTCATTATTTACCTGAAGTAAAAGAGGTAATTGCTATTTAAATTATGAATACGAAGACAAAAATAAGCCAAGAAAAAGTAAAAAATAAAACATTAAATATTCTTATAAGATTTTCTCTAAGTGCTTTGGTTGTTACATCGTTTTTTTATATTGCACCAATTTTTATTAATTTCGTGGACAAAAATTTTAATAATAAAGAATTTACAAATAACTCTAAAATTATTTTAGATAAAACCTTGAATAAGGGTAAAACATTTAAAGAAGACGATAAAAAGGTGCAAAGAGATGATATAGATCTTCTCTATGATATTTTAGAAGAAAATAACTCAGAAATAAATCTTGTAAGATATACCACCTCAGAGATCAACGCTCTATTCAAGGAAGTAAAATATGACTTGGAAGAAGTAAGAAATACAAAGTTAGTAAAGCCTATTGATATTGGTTTACTTCCTAATGAAATCAAAAATATAGGTAACTCAAATAAAAGAAAAGAAATGTTTATCAAAATTGTTTTACCTTTAATCGTTAAAGAAAATAATAAAATAAGACTAGATAGAAAAAGACTTTTTATGATTCTAGCCAAAAATAGTAATACAGACATTGAAAAGAAGTGGTTACAAAAAAAATATAAACAATATGGCGTAAGACAAAATGACCTTTCAACTTTAAAAATTAGAATGGACGAGATTCCAGTTTCATTAGCAATAGCACAAGCAGCCAAAGAAACAGGATGGGGAACGTCTAGATTTGCGTTAAAGGGAAATGCTTTATTTGGACAATGGACATGGTCAGGTAAAGGATTGAAGCCTAAGAATGCCGAAAAAGGTCAAGAGCATAAAGTGATGAAATTTCACAGTTTACAGCTTTCAGTTAGGGCTTATTTAAGAAATCTTAATACTCACTCATCTTATAAAAATTTAAGAAAAGCAAGAACAAAGCTAAGAAATAGAAATAAACCATTGGATAGTTTAGTTTTATCAAATCATCTTGATAAGTATGCAGAAACAGGAACTGAATATATAAATGTGCTACAGAAAATAATAAAACAGAATGATTTAAAAGATTTTGATGAAGCACGACTGCTACCATCTAGTAAGGATTTAGAAAGTTTAATTTAATTTGTTTTAATTGGAAATTGAACTCCGAACCATCTCCACTTACCATTATCGTCTAGAGAACAATTTACCCTTCCTCTTCTTGGCTTAAATGGTGCTCTAAATTCAATTGATAACAAAGTACCTGAAAGAGTGGTATTTGATTTTTCCCATTTGTTCGCTTCGTTTGAATAACAAGTAATATTATTTAAATTTTTTTGTTCTTTAAAAAACTCAACCATGAATTTAGGAGGATTGGTAGATTTTATTAATTTTTTTTCTAGAGGTAACAATTTTTTATATTCTAATGGAAAATAATTTATGATTGAACTAAATCTTTTTAATTCACCGTATTTTTCATTAATTGGAAATCTTGGTAATTCAAATTTATCCTTATTCACATCAATGACTCCAGAGTGTTGACCAAAAGCAAATTGAAAATTTTCTGAAATATAATCTCTCATAAATTTAGAATACTCACCAAATGGGTAAGAAAATAAATTTGGAATATAGTTCAATTCTTTCAAAAAAATTTTATTTGCCTTTTCAATATCTAATATAAATTCGTCAGCGGTTTCATCAATGAGGTAATCATGACTATGTGAGTGGTGTCCAATTAAAGCAAAAGATTCTTTTTCAATTTCTCTAATTTGATCCCAGGTCATATATCCATTTTTACCCACTGGTTCTGTTGAAACAAATAAGATAAAAGGAATTTTATTTTTTTTAAGATATGGCCAAGCTTCAAAATAAAAAGACTCAAATCCATCATCAATAGTAATGAGTATCTCTTTTTTTAACTTTATGGCGCTAAATTGATCTTTAAATCTATTTGGATTAAGCAAGTTAAAACCTGAGCTTTTAATTATCTGAATATGTTCTTTGAAAATATCCATTTGAATATTGGTTGATGGATATTTAGACTCATTAAAACGGTGATACATAATTGATAGAATTCCTTCATCTTTAGAATAGTATTTGATATTATTATCATCTGCTTTAGAACTAATATTAGAAAATAGAAGAATTATGAATAAGCTGGTAATAGATGCTGCAAATGAAAAAATATTTTTAATGATCATCACTAAAGATGATATTTATAATATTACTAAAGAGAATACTAAAATTAATTACGAGAAATTAACTTTAATTCTTAAAGATTTTTTAAATTCAAATAGTCTGAAATTAGAAGATATTCAAAAAATATATGTTAACAGAGGCCCAGGCAGTTTTGCGGGTATAAGAAACTCTTTATCAATAGTAAAAGCAATTAATATTGCAAGAAAAGTTGACTATTATTGCTATAGTTCTGAGGATTTTAAAGACCAAAAAGATGTAAAATACGAAGATATACCTAATTTGTGTGAAAAATTTAAAATTAAAAAAAATTTGATTAAACCTATTTATTTAAGTTAGAATTAGATTATGTCAGAAACAATTGAGCAAAAATGTTTATCTAAAGGAGTTAAATTAACCGATCAAAGAAGAATAATTGCTCAAGTTATGTCCGAGTCTTCAGATCACCCAGATGTAGATGAACTATATAACCGAGTATCTAAAATAGACTCAAAAATTAGCATCGCTACAGTTTACAGAACAGTAAAATTATTTGAGGAATCCGGAATTTTAACAAAGCACGAGTTTAAAGGTGGAAAAGCTAGATACGAAGAGTTAAATGAAGGACATCACGATCATTTAATTGATGTAAAGTCTGGAGAGATTATAGAGTTTGTAGATGAGGAAATTGAAAAACTTCAAAAAAAAGTTGCAGAAAAATATGGATATACCTTGGTAGATCATAAACTAGAACTTTATGGGATAAAGAAGAAATCCTAATAAAATGGCAAAAAAAATACTTATTAAAACATTTGGGTGTCAAATGAATGAGTACGATTCTAATAGAATATTTGACTTAGTTAAAAAAATAGGTTTCGAAAAAACAGATAAATATGAGGATGCAAATTGTTATCTTCTTAATACTTGCCATATAAGAGATAAAGCTAAAGAAAAAGTTTATCATGAAATAGGTAGAGTTAAAAAAATCTTCAGATCTAAACAAAAGCCATTAGTAATTATCGCAGGATGTGTTGCACAAGCTGAAAATCAAGAAATGTTAAAACGTGAGCCTTATATTGATGTAGTAATTGGTCCTCAATCTTATCACAAAATTAATGATGCAATATTGAGTCACATTCAGAAAAAGAAAAAAATGGAAGAAACAGAATTCGATGCTATCTCTAAATTTAAATATTTCAGAAAAATAAAAAATAAGGCTGGAAAAGTATCTTCATTCTTAACTATTCAAGAAGGCTGTGATAAATTTTGTCATTTCTGTGTAGTGCCATATACAAGAGGACCTGAGTATTCAAGACCTTTTCAACAAATTATAGATGAGGCCAAATACTTATCTAATAATGGGACTAAAGAGATAATACTCCTTGGTCAAAATGTTAATGCATATAATGATGGTAAAAATAGATTATCTAACTTAGTTACGGAAATAGAAAAAATACAAGATATTAAAAGAATTAGATATACTACCTCTCATCCAAAAGATATGACTGAAGATCTAATAGATCTTTATAAAAATTCTCAAAAATTAATGCCGCTCATTCATCTTCCGGTACAAAGTGGATCTGATAAAATTTTAGAATTAATGAACAGAAAGCACACTATTAAAGAGTATTTGTATATTTTTGATAAATTAAAAAACATTAATAGTAAAATAGAATTTTCAAGTGATTTCATAATTGGTTATCCAGGAGAAAAAGAGGAAGATTTTGAAAATACATTAAGTTTAATTGAAAAAGTTAATTTTATTAATTCATATTCTTTTATTTTTAGTGCCAGACCAGGAACAGTTGCTTTTGATTTAGATGTTACCGAAAAAAAAATCTCAAAACAAAGATTAGAAACGATTCAAAATAAATTGTATGAAAATCAAATAAATAGAAATAAACTATTTAAAAACCAAACAATCAACGTTTTGGTTGAAAATTTAACCGATGACAAAACCCAAACTTTTGGTAGATCTGAGTATATGACATCAGTAGTATTCAATGGTAATAAAGAGCATATTGGAAAAATTGTTCCAGTAAAAATTAATAAATTTAATAGAACCACCTTATTTGGTGAAATTGTTGAGGATTTGGACAAAAAGGTAGCATAATAATTGAACAGTATAACAAATAAAAATATCGATCCATCTTTAAAGTTTGTTTACTCAGACAACAATTCTTTAAGTGTAATATTTCATGATAATGATTTGTTGATGGGTGTTGTGGGTGAATTTAATAAAAATTTACAAGAGTTAGAGAAAATAACAAACAGTCGTTTGTACTCCAGAGGAAATTCAATATTAATTAAATCAAATCCAGAAAAGAATGAATTATTAAAAAATGCTATTCAGTTTTTAGCTAATCGGTTTATTATGAATGGAAGCATCGAGAGCAAGGATATAGTTTCTTCAATAGATAAATTTATGATCAATGAAAAAGTTAAAAATAATAACGTTACCGATATAATTAAAACCCCAAAAAAATCTATAATTCCAAGATCTGAAAAACAAAAGGATTATGTAAGAGCATTAAGACAAAGTGATATTGTTATTTCCGCTGGCCCTGCAGGAACTGGAAAAACCTTTTTAGCAGTTGCTGTAGGATTGACCATGTTATTAGAAAAAAAAATTGAGAGAATTATTTTATCAAGACCGGCTGTTGAGGCAGGTGAGCGTTTAGGATTTTTACCTGGAGATATGAAAGAGAAAGTAGATCCATATTTGAGGCCTCTATACGACTCTCTTTATGATCTTTTTGATTTTGAAAAAATTCAAAGGATGATTGAAATAGGTGATATAGAAATTGCTCCATTAGCTTTTATGAGAGGACGAACACTTAAAAATTCATTTGCTATTTTGGATGAAGCCCAGAATGCTACTGATACTCAAATCAAAATGTTTTTAACGCGTATTGGCGAAAATTCTAAAATTGTAGTTAATGGTGATCCGACCCAAATAGATTTACCAAATAAAGGTATGTCAGGATTAGTGCGTTCAAAACAATTATTAGGACATTTGAATGAGATATCAGTTGTAGATTTTGATCACTCTGATGTTGTAAGGCATCCACTGGTTTCCAAAATTGTAAAAGCTTACTCAAAGAATGATTAATATTAATGTCTTCTCAGAAGAGAAGGCTTGGTCAAAAAGGCTCAGAAATAAAGATCTTTTTTTTCAAAAAATCTGTAATGCTTTCCCAAGAAAATATAAGTTTTTTAATAGAAAAGTGAGTTTTACTTTGTTGCTCTCTAATAATAAGAATATTCAAAAATTGAATAAACTTTTTAGAAAAAAAAATAAGCCCACAGACATTTTGTCATTCCCGTTAACTCAAAAAGTTAAAATTTCTAAACAAACTTATTTAGGAGATATAATAATTAGTTATAATTTTATAAACAAACCTAAATCATTAAATACGAAGCTTTTTAAGGAAAAAGTGATCAAAATATTTATTCATGGTTTCCTCCATTTATTAGGTTTTGATCATAAAAAAAATAAAGATTATATTAAAATGTTAAAAGAAGAGGGGCAAATATACAAGTCTGTAATTTCTAAAACAAAATAAATTGACTAAAAAATCATATATTGAATTTATATTTTTAATGTTTTTAGGGGCTGCAACATCCCTAAGCCTACCACCTTTTAACTATATAATTATTAACTTTATTACCTTGAGTTCATTATTTGCTTTTTTAATAAAAAGGTCAAAAGAAACCTCAAACAAAAAAATATTCTTCTTTTATGGATGGCTTTTTGGTTTTGGTTATTTCATCTCAAATCTTTATTGGATATCAATTTCATTAACTTTTGATGAAAGTTTTAAGTTTTTGATCCCGGTAACATTAATTCTTATTCCAGCTTTTTTAGCAATATTTTATGGACTTATTTCTTTTTTATTTTTTATTTTCAAAACTAAAAAAGTAATTTCATCTTTCTTTCTGTTTTCTTTGATTTTTGGTTTAACAGACTATGTCAGAGGTTCTATCTTAACAGGATTTCCATGGAATTTAATTGCCTATAGCTTTTCAAATCATCTGGAAATATTAAATATTACGTCTGTTATTGGTACCTATGGATTTAATTTATTTTGCATTTCACTATTTATAAGTCCAGCAGTATTTATTTTTAGAGACACAAGAGCTGACAAATGGGTGTGTATATTTTTCTTTTTAATAACAATTATTTTTTATTTTTATGGATTTCAGTCTAAGAAGGATTTTACTGAAGCTAAAATTAATTCTATTGATTATAAGGTTAGAGTTATTGGTTCAAACATTAAATTAGATAGATTTTATTCTAACATTGACCCAATAACAGCTATTGAAGATTTAATTGAGCTCAGTGAACCTGATAAAAATGAAAAAATTATTTTTGTATGGCCAGAGGGAATATTGCCGGGCATATCTCAAGAAAAATTAGTTGATTACAAGTGGTTATTTGAAAATTATTTTAATGAAAATCATTTATTAATCCTTGGTATAAATAGTAAATCTGTTGAGAAAGGTGTAGTTAAATATTTTAATTCTCTCTCAGTGTATGATCACAGTTTAAATTTACTAAATTCATATGATAAAAATAACCTTGTGCCATTTGGGGAATTTTTACCACTTGAACATATACTTAAAAATATTGGTTTAAAAACTTTAACCAATAATTACCACTCTTATTCAAAAGGAAGCGAAAGAAATATAATTAAAATTAACAAAAATAATTTTTCTTTAAAGTTTTTACCCCTAATTTGCTATGAAATAATTTATTCTGGAACAATTTTTAATAATCCAAATTTTGATTTTATAATAAATATTTCAGAGGATGGGTGGTTTGGCCAATCCATTGGACCAAAACAACATTTTATTCACAGTATATATAGAGCCATTGAGAGTGGTAAATACGTTTTGCGTTCCTCAAACAATGGAATATCAGCTATAATAAATTCAATTGGTGAAATTGAACAAGAAGTTAACTTTAATGAAACAGGCTATATTGACTTTAGTCAATTTAAAAAAATTCAACCAACAGTATTTTCTAAATATGGAAATAAAATTTTTGGTTTAATAATTTTATTGTATATTTTTTTATTTTTTTCATTTAATAGAATTAACAATGAGTAATTTAAAAAACTTTATTTTTACAAGTGAGTCTGTATCAGAAGGACACCCAGATAAAGTTTCAGATAGAATTTCTGATATGGTAGTTGATAGTTATCTTTCAGGAGATCCATTTTCAAGAGTAGCTTGTGAGACACTTACAACAACAAATAAAGTTGTTTTAGCTGGCGAAGTAAGAGGTCCAGAAATTAAAGAAAATGATTTGATTGAAAAAGTAAGACACTGCATAAAAGATATTGGTTATGATCAAGATGGTTTCACTTGGAAAGAAGCTACAAAAATAGAAAGCCATCTCCATTCCCAATCTGCTGATATAGCAATGGGTGTAGACTCTTCAAGTAATAAAGATGAAGGAGCTGGAGATCAAGGAATAATGTTCGGTTATGCATGCAATGAAACAGAAGAGTTAATGCCAGCACCTATTCACTACTCACACAAAATTTTAAGACTAATGGCTGAGGATAGAAAGTCTGGTAAACTTAAAAATATTGAACCAGACTCTAAAAGCCAAGTTACTTTTGAGTATGTTGATGGAAAACCAACAAAAGTTAAATCTGTAGTTATTTCATCACAACATTCTGCTGATGTAAATCAAACTCAAGTTAGAGATTTATTAAGACCTTATATGATAAACTCTATTCCAAATTCTTTTTTAGATGGTTTTAATGAAGAGGAGTTTTATGTAAATCCCACAGGTAATTTTGTAATTGGAGGCCCTGATGGTGATTGCGGTTTAACAGGAAGAAAAATTATAGTTGATACTTATGGAGGTGCCGCACCTCATGGTGGTGGAGCATTTTCAGGAAAGGATCCAACTAAAGTTGATAGGTCAGCAGCCTATGCAGCAAGGTATATTGCAAAAAATGTAGTTGCCTCAAAAATAACTAACAAATGTTTAATTCAATTAGCCTATGCAATAGGTGTATCAAAACCGCT
>CACMYE010000025.1 GCA_902617825.1 uncultured Pelagibacteraceae bacterium
TACTGGATGTAAATTAAATCCATGACTTAAAATATACTCTTGGAGCTCTTTAGTTATATTTAAGTCTGAACCCATAATTAAACTTTAATATTTTTGATATTATAAAAAATTATATTACAAACCAAATCACAAAAGCAGCTATACCTAAAAGAATAAAAAACCATTTTATTAATGAGAACATATCTTCTAGAATTTTTTAAAAATCGTCACTACCTGTTGTCCCTTGGCTAGTATCTTTTTCTATAGTGTTTCCAGATGAACTTTCAGAAGAATTACTAGTTTCTATTAGCTCTTTAGTTTTATTTGATGCCATTACTCCCTCCGGAGACCACATTCTTATAGCGACACAATCAGTTGCTTTATATCTAGGATCTTTTATAGCAAACTCTCCTAGGGACTCTGTAACCAAACCTTCAATTTCTGCCTGAGCTTGAATCAAGTTTGTATAATCTTTACCTTGTATAGATCTTTGAAGGTTCTGACCTTGTCTTTGAAAATCCTCATGTTTACTAATTGAATTTTGTAACTTTGAATACATTACGTTTTCTTTTGAAAACAAAACAATTTGTTGCTTTGCATTATTACTAGCCATATCGCATGCAGTCGATAAAGCATCTTTACGACCTTCAAAAAGTGGAGAGGCATGACCAAATCCAACAATAACTCTGTTACCATTTTCATTTACATACATCTGCGCACCAAAAGATTGTAATAATTTATTTGGATCATTTAACGGCAGTTGGTCTTCTATCTTTTTTTTAGGAGATCCTTTTGGCACATTATTTAAATTACCTGAATAAATAGAATCAGCTAGAGCATTAAGTTTAGGACTCCACAAGCCTACAACTGTAAACTGAGCTCTATCACCAGGGTCTGCTTCCTCAAAGACTGTCCAAGCTTGAAATCCGCCAATCATAGATTGCGAGGTTGCAGTATAAAAACTTTTTAACTCATCAGACAAAACTACCTTTTCTGCAATTTCTTGTTTTTTTTTATCCGAAGCCTCTGGATCGTATCCTTCTTTTTTCATGGCAGAGTCTAATTTTAAACTAATTAATTTTTTTAATTTAGTAAAACTATCTGTATTAACTCCAACAGCATTATTTATTGCATCTTCAGCAATTTTTTCTGGCATCGTGTTTTGACGAGAAATAGATTCTATTGATGTTTTTATTATTTCCCCTTGCACCAATTCTACATATTCTGCTTTAGCTTTTTGCATTGCAGTCCTAAAAGCATTAAATCTAGCATCATGTATAGCCTGGGTATTTGCTGTAGCGGTTACAGATCCTTGACCAATTGTTATGAAAAGGTGTGATCCATCTTGTCTTTTATTTAATCCAACTCTAAATCCCTTATCTTTTATAAACTTTCTTGCTGCATCTTTTGGTATTGATACAAATTTAGCTCCACCTGCTGATGCTGGATTCAAATCTGGGTTATCTTCAGCAATTAAAATATTAATTGGAAATAATAATATTACTAAAAATACTATTAGAGATTTAATTTTTTTTACCATTCTTGATCAATCGCTTTTTTTTTCTTTTTTGTTTTACTGGAACTTTTATTTTTTTTAACTTTTTTGATAGGTTTTACCATATATTTTCTTGGTTTAAAATCCTCACTTAAATCATACTTTTGTTCAATTATTTCAGCAACAGAAAATTTAGAATTACTATCAACGATTTTTGCCTTGCCAACAACTTTCTCTACATTACCTAATGTTTCTCCTGTGTAAGAATCTTTTATTTTAGTGTCAGTTCTTTCATAAATTGTGAAATCATCATCTATTTTAATTTGATTTCCACCTTGACCTAAAAACAACATTCCATCTTCAATTTTCTCAACCAATATTGGATATATTGCATACATAATTTCCAAACCTGCATTTTTTGCCGTTATGCTAAACAGATAAGGTACAGGTTGATTTTGTTTTTTTACATCAATCTCTAAATTAACTTTTGATGAATATTTGATTTGACCGGTTGGAACATCGATAATTCTATAACTAAAATTTAAAGAACCAATTTTTTTCTTTAAGATTTTTTCAGATGTTAAAAATTTTTTTTCGATTTCTTCCAAAACTAGGAAATCAAGATTTCCTACAAGTATATAATCTGCAAAAAGTTGTTGTCCAATTTTAACTTGATCTTCTATTTTTTCAGAATTTTCTAAGTTTTTTAATTCATCAGCTATTTCTTTATCAAATTCACGATCTAAAATAGTAAACTTCCTTGTTTGTACAAAATAATTTGTAAATTCTTGGTTTAAAAATTTTCTAAGATTATCCGCATCATCAAATCCAGATTTACCGAAAATAGAGATTTCATTTAAATTTATTCTAAATGGAACAATTGCCATTCTTTTTCTATTTGCAGTTTTTGATAGTTTATACTTTGCAACAGTCGCTCTTATTTCAACTACCTGTAAACCATTAGCATCTTTATATTCTTTCAAAATTTCAAATGATTTTATTGATCCACCTGATTTTTCAGAAATTTTTTCGTTTAAATTTCTTTCTAAAGATCCAGATGAACCTTCATTTGTGGTTATACTTTTGTCAATTGTTTCTAATACAGATTCAGTTTTTAAGCTTACACCATTAACTTTTGAAATAGCTTCCTTTAATGCCTTTTTTAACGAAACTTCATAACTTTCTGATTTTCCTTTTGCATTAACATCAACATATGTAACCTCAGCTATTGAGAAATTAAAAGTAAATAATATAATTAAATTTGCTATAAAAATTTTACAAATTTTTTTCATTTATTTACTTTTAATCTCAAATAAAATTAAAGATCGCCTAATGCTTTATTTGCATCATCAGCACCTTTTACGTCTCTACTTTTAGCACCTGAAGTAATAAGTTTACCAACAGTCGTTGCACTTTTCACATACTCAGGAATTTTTGGTAAAACTTTAACAAAGTCTCCTAATTTTAATGCTGCCATTTTATCTGCTTTAATCGTATCTAATAAACTTTTAGCTTCAGGAGGAAGCTGAACAGTTCCCAGTAATCCTTTAACAGCAAATGGGAGAGCTTTAGCGTAATGAACTTTTGCTTCTGCACTATTAGCTGCTTCTTTTGTAAGCGCACCTTCAATAGCGGTTGAATTATCAGAAACAGTGTTAAATGCGTTTGTTAGTCTTTTGCCCTCTTTTTTTTTACTATCTTTAACAAAATCAATTGATTTTCTAGTTTTATTGGCTTCGTCATTCATTTCTAAAGCATTAAATAGGTGAAACTGTGCTTCCATATAATCTAATGCTGACTCGAAAAATATTTTAGTAAAGTTTGTTTTTGCATCATCTAAACTTATACCACTACCAGATGATCCACCTATTTTTGGCAATTTTTTTTTTAATTCTATTGCAGAAACATTACTGAAAGTTGAAATTGTAAAAAAAAATAAAATAACAACCGTTTTAAATATATTATTTTTCATTATCATTATTGTTCCTTATTGTTAATTTCAAAATTAAAATGTAATGTTTTTTTTGAATTAATTAAACTATTATTTTATAAAGATAATGAGAGCTTTTTACATTCTGTTATTTGTAATTTTTTACTCTTCTAATTCACTAGCTAAACCCAGTGTAATTTATGGTGGTTTTTCGTTTGGCTCAATTTTGCCTGAAAATAGCCTTACAAGATTTATACATGATAGATCAAAAGGACAATCTACAATTGATAGAGCTCTTCTTCAAGCTGTAAAGAAAATAAATAATAATAGTTTTAATATATCATTCGATTTACTGAAAGATGGTTTAAGTGAAGATGATCAAAATGTCTTGGTTCTAGTTTTAGATGATGAGACTATAAATTATATAACTATAGATGGTGATAATCTAACAAGAACAGATATCATACTTAATTTTCAAGTAATTTTTTTCAACGCAAAAAATAATTATTTAAACGCCTCAATTCCAATTGAAGTTACTAAAGTTTTAAATAGCTCAAAGCCACTATCGCAAGAAAGATTAGTTAGTGAACTTAACGAAATTTATAAAAATGAAGTAATGAAATATTTTCTTCAACTTGTTGATAAGTTTGAATTAAAGAATAAATATAATAACAGAATTGGTGTTACAAAAGTTATATTTGAGGAAAAAGCTAAAAATTTCATTTCAAAAAATAAAAAAAATAACGATATTTTTAAAAAAAATAAATTTGCAAAAAGTCTAAGTTCTTTTTTATCTTTTAATAATAATATTGCTATAGTGCCATACTCACAAGACAGAACATCAAGATCAATTATGATTAAATTTGAAAACTCTAGTAGAGAAATAAAACTACCTGATCCAGATTACCATATTCATTTAACTGTAAGAGGTTTTAAAAGTATTTTGTTTGATCAGGGAAACATAGATGAACAGTGGATATATGGAAGTTACGTGAACATTAAACTAATACAACCAGATTTGGATAAGGTTTATTTTGATGAAAGATTTAAAAATGGCCTTAATGTTGAATTTTCAAAAAGATCTACAAAAAACAAAGAATCATTTGAATGGATTTTTTATTTAGATAGTTTAAAAATATTGTTTGATAGTTTTAGTAAACAAACAATCAAAATAGACAAAAAATGGTTAAAGAATTCAAATGATAATAAAAAGATTAAAAAATCATTCAAACAACTCAATGAAATTTATGAAAAATGTAAATAACAATTTGATTAAACTTACTCTGATTATGTTTTTTAGCTTTTTTACATATGTCAATGCTGTTGAATTTAGAGGAGCCGCTGTTGAAAGCTATAAAGGTTCATCAACTAAGAAAAAAATAAATGAAACTTTAGAAAATGCTAAAGCTAAGGCATGTAAAAATGCTTTTAGAAAATATGTTCAAGAAATGGAAGAGTCAAAAAGAATGATTTTTGTTGGCATTGAAGATCAAATTTATTCAAATCTCAATGAATATATGGTTTGTGAAACTATTGTTGAAGAAAATATTAAAAAAAAAGAAAAAAAAGTTGAAGTTGTCATGAAAGCTAACATTGATGAAACTAGACTAGATATTGAAATCAAAAAAAATTCAAAAGTATTCGATTCAAAAAGTAGTGAAAAATCAAAATTAGCAATGATATTTTTTTCAAGAACTGTTGCTGCTCAAAGACAATATGATGAGAAAGTTACTAAAGTAGAGAAAAAAACAAAAGGCATAGATATTAATGAAGAGGAAACTGATACCGGAATTTCTTCTTCAACAACTGAAACAAATGTTTCAGAAACAGGCGGAAGTAAATTAAAGAAAGCTGATATTAGCGAATATATTGTTGATGATAATGATACTGTTAAACTTGAGGCTGGAATGAAAGAAATTTTTACTAAGGCGAGATTTGAACCTATTTCTGGACCAAGACAACTAAGGAGAAATTGGAGAAGTTTAAAAGGAGATATAGTTGACTCTCTTGAAAATGGTGGATCTATACCTGAAGAAGTAAAATGGGAAATTGAAGATATATTAATGGAAAAAAATGTAAGCTATGTTGTATTTGCTTATTTTGATGTGGGTGTTCCTGAAGTTGATGCTGCAACTGGTAATCAAGTTGTTAATGCGGCTCTTGCAATTGCAGAAATTTCAAGATTAGGAAATGGAGATCCAATAAGTTTAGGTACAATCTCTGGCGTACAAATGAGAGGCAAAGGTTCAAACAATGATATAGCTAAAAATAATGCAATAAGTTTAGTTTCACAAGAAACTGCAAAAAAATTAGTAGCATTAATTAATAGTAAAGGAATTAATTAAATGAATAGATTTTTTATAATTATTGTCTCTTTGTTGATTTTAAGCGGATGTGCTACAAACAAAAAATTTGAAAAAGCTACATGTCAAGAAATACACGGTTTATTCACAAAATCCATTAGCTGTCTTGAATTAAAATTTTTAAAAATTAACCCAAAAAAATACGAAAAATACGAAACTTCACATAATTTAATACTTCAAGCTTTAGCTGATCAAGTTTATGAAAATAGAATTACTAATGCTCAAGTTTGGTTAATTTATGATGATATTATAAGTGACTTTAATAAATCTAAAAAAAAAGAAGAATATCTAATTTCTGTCTTGTCACGATATAGTTGATAGGAATGTTAAAAAAAAAAGGATAATTTTCTTCATTAAAAACTTATATTTATATATTATTTTTAACTAAAGTTTTTTCTTAAGTATTTCATTAACTAACTTAGGATTTGCTTTACCTTGAGAAACCTTCATTACTTGCCCAACAAAGAAACCAAATAGCTTTACTTTACCTGATTTATATTCAGTGGTTTTGTCTCTGTTATTATCAATAACCTTGTCTATCAGTGCCTCAAGAGCTTTTGGATCACTTTCTTGTTTTAATCCTTTTTCTTCTACAATTTTTTTAGGATCCTTGTCCCCTTCCATCATTTGCTCAAAAACAGTTTTTGCAATTTTTCCAGAAATTGTTCCATCTTTAATTAAATTAATTAATTTAGATAAATTACCAGCACTAATTGGACTATCAGTTATTTCTAAATTTTTTTCATTAAGCGCTGCAAATAATTCACCTATGATCCAATTAGTTGCTAATTTAACATCAGATTTTTTAACAACATCTTCAAAATAGTTTGAGGTTTCAATATCAGAGACCATTATATTTGCTTCATATGAAGTTAATTTAAATTGATCTATAAATCTTTTTTTCTTTTCATCGGGTAACTCAGGTATTTCTGATTGCAATTGATTTATAAATTCATCAGAAACTTCTAGTGGTAATAAATCAGGATCTGGAAAGTATCTATAATCATGTGCATCTTCCTTAGATCTCATTGATCTAGTTTCATTTTTTTTAGTATCAAAAAGTCTTGTTTCTTGATCAATCGTTTGACCATCCTCAATTAAATCAACTTGTCTATTAGCTTCATATTCAATTGCCATCTGCATGAACTTTATTGAGTTAACATTCTTTATCTCACATCGAGTTCCAAACTCTTTTGAACCTTTTTTTCTAACAGATACATTTACATCGGCCCTCAAAGATCCTTCCTGCATGTTTCCATCGCAGGTTCCTAAATATCTCATTATAGATCTTAATTTTTTAATATATTCATTTACTTCATCTGGAGATCTTAGGTCAGGTTTACTTACAATTTCCATCAAAGCCACACCTGATCTATTTAAATCTATAAAAGTATTTTTAGGATCTAGATCATGAATGCTTTTACCCGCATCTTGTTCCAAGTGTAATCTTTCTATACCTACTTGTTTTTGACCATCTGGCATATCAAGTATTACTTTACCTTCACCTACAATTGGATCTTTGAATTGTGATATTTGATAGCCCTGAGGTAGGTCAGCATAAAAATAATTTTTTCTATCAAAGACAGATCTCTTATTGATTTTAGCTTTTAAACCAATTCCTGTTTTGATAGCTTGTTTTACACAATACTTATTTATAACTGGCAACATACCTGGCATAGCAGCATCTACTAAACTTACCTGAGTATTGGGTTCTGCACCAAATTTGGTTGATGATGTTGAAAATAGCTTTGATTCTGAAGTAACTTGAGCATGAACCTCTAAGCCTATTACAACTTCATATTGATTATCTTTTCTATTGATTAGATACTCTGATTTATCTTTACTCATTTTATCCACCAATCAGTAATTTTATTTTTAAAATTAATTTTTTCTTCCATTGCATACGCGATATTTAATAAATTTTGTTCATCAAATGCTTTTCCAATTATTTGTAGTCCTAAAGGATAACCCTTTGCATCATGACCAGCGGGTATCGAAATTCCAGGCAAACCTGCTAAATTTACCGGAACTGTAAAAATATCATTTAAATACATCGAAACAGGATCATTTGTCTTTTCACCAATTTTAAACGCTGAACTTGGAGTTGATGGAGTTAATATAGCATCAACTTTTTTATAAGCTTCGTCAAAATCATTTTTAATAAGCTTTCTTACTTTTTGAGCCTTAAGATAATATGCATCATAATATCCTGAGGATAAAACATAAGTCCCAATCATTATTCTTCTTTGAACTTCTGCACCAAAACCTTCAGATCTAGTTTTCTCATACATATCTATTAAATTTTCTCCATCAGCTCTAAATCCATATTTAACACCATCATATCGCGCAAGATTAGATGAAGCTTCTGCTGGAGCTACAATATAATAAGTGGGTAAAGCATAATTAGTGTGAGGTAGTGAAATATCTATAATTTCTGCACCACAATCTTTTACATAATCAATACCTTTTTTCCAAAGATCTTCTATTTCCTTGGGCATCCCATTAACTCTATACTCTTTAGGTATTCCTATTTTTTTTCCTTTAATATTATTAGTTAATTCCTTAACGTAATTGTTTCGCTTAAAATCTATTGAGGTAGAGTCTTTTTCGTCATAAGAACTAATGACCTCGTGTAATAAAGCACAATCTCTTACGTTTTGAGCCATTGGTCCTGCTTGATCTAAAGATGATGCAAATGCTACAATTCCGTATCTTGAACAACTTCCATAAGTTGGTTTTAAACCTACGATACCCGTGAAGGATGCGGGTTGTCTAATTGAACCACCAGTATCTGTTCCTATTGTAATAGGTGTTAATTGTGCTGCAACAGCTGAAGATGAGCCACCTGAGGATCCACCAGGAACTAAATCTTTATCAATTGGGTTCTGCACACAACCAAAAAAACTTGTTTCATTAGAAGATCCCATAGCAAACTCGTCACAATTTAATTTCCCAAGAAGAATAGCCCCCTCATTCCAAATATTTTGAGTAACTGTAGACTCATAAGTTGGAATGAAATTATTTAAAATTTTACTCCCTGCAGTAGTTTTAATATTTTTTGTACAAAATAGATCTTTAACAGCCATTGGTATACCAGGTAATTTTAAATCTAAGTTAGGGTTTTCATCGAACTTTTTAGCTTTATCAATTGCAGCTGAAAAGTCCTCAGTTACATACGCATTTAACTCTTTGGATTTTTCAGATCTTTCTACAAATGCTTTTGTAACTTCAGTAGATGAAAGTTTTTTTTCTTTAATATTTTTAATTAATTCTGAAAGTGATTGTTTCGTAATATCAGACATTATTCAATCACCTTTGGCACAACAAAATAATCCTCATTTTCCTGAGGAGAATTTTTAATTATTTGCTCTCTTAAATTTTTACTTTTTACCACATCATCTCTTAACTTTAATGTTGTTTCTGCAACCGAAGTTAAAGGTTGAACATTATCTGTCTTTAATTCATTAAGTTTTTCAATAAATTCAAAAATTGAATTTAAATCTCCTGCCAGTTTCTCTGCTTTTTTTTCATCAACAGAAATTCTTGATAATTTTGATATGTGCTTTATTGTTTTAAGATCGATACTCATATGATAATTAAATATGTCGGAAACTATCACTTAAGTCTAAATTATACAATATGATCACTATAGAAGAGTTTAAAAAAAAACAGTCAGAAACATGTAGATTAATTGGTCTAGATCTTGGCTCTAAAAGAATTGGAGTTTCAATCTGTGATGAAAAACAATCTATAGCTACACCATTAAAAACATTAAATAAAACTAGTGCAGATAATTTAATCAATGAATTAAAAATCATTATTGAGGAAAATAGTATTAAGGGAATTATAATAGGATATCCTATTAATATGGATGGAACTTTAGGCAGATCTGCCCAGTCTGTTCATGATGTCTATAACAATCTTGATAAGAAATTAGATATTGATGTTTGTTTATGGGATGAAAGACTCTCAACCGTAGGTGCGTTCAATTTATCTAGTCAATTGGATATAAATGTAACTAAAAGAGAAAAAAATATAGATCAGAATGCTGCTGCATTCATACTTCAAGGAGCAATAGATTTTTTAAATAATTAATGCTTGCCAACTAACTGTATTATAGTTATAGAGTTAATTTTAATGGCATCTAAAACCTCCAAAGCTATTAAAATATCACAAAAACATTTGTTAGGCATTCAAGATCTGTCTGTAAATGACATAAATGTAATTCTAAACGAAGCTCAAACCTTTATAGAAGTAAACAGAAGTAAAAATAAAAAAATTGATGCTTTAAGAGGCAAAACTCAAATAAACCTCTTTTTTGAACCATCAACCAGAACTCAAAGCTCATTTGAATTAGCAGGAAAAAGATTAGGAGCTGATGTGATGTCAATGAACATGGGTAATTCAGCCATTAAAAAAGGTGAAACACTAATTGACACTGCTATGACTCTAAATGCAATGCATCCAGATATTATTGTAATCAGACATCAAGACTCAGGGGCTTGCAATCTTCTTTCACAAAAAGTTAATTGTGTAGTACTAAATGCTGGAGATGGGCGCAGAGAACATCCTACCCAAGCGTTACTAGATGCGTTAACAATAATTAATCGAAAAGATAAAATCCAAGGATTAAAAATTGCAATATGTGGAGATATTTTGCATTCACGTGTAGCTAGATCAAATATTTACTTGTTAACTATGCTTGGAGCTGAAGTAAATATAGTTGCTCCAACGAATTTAATGCCAAAAGAAATAGAAAAATTTGGGGTTAATACTTTTACTGATATGAAAAAAGGACTGAAAGATTGTGATATTGTAATGATGTTGAGATTACAAAATGAAAGAATGACCAGTTCTTTCTTATCATCTAATAGAGAATATTATGAATACTATGGTTTAACACCAGACAAATTAGATCATGCAAAATCTGATGCCCTTATTATGCATCCAGGTCCAATGAACAGAGGTATTGAAATTGATACCAGGTTAGCTGACGATATTAACAAGAGTGTTATTAAGGAACAGGTTGAACTTGGTGTTGCTGTAAGAATGGCGTGTTTAAAAATATTTTGTGAATAAATGAAAAAACAATACTTTATAAATGCAAATATTATAGATCCTCATAATTCATTAAATGAAAATGGTGGATTAATTATTGATGAAAATGGAAAGATCGAAGCAATAGGTAAAAAAGTAAACAACAATAATCTTCCATCACGAGAAAAACCAATTGATTTAAAAGGAAAATATATCTTCCCTGGTCTTGTGGATATGAGAGTGTTTGTAGGTGAACCGGGTTATGAATATAAAGAAAATTTTAGAACTTTAAGTAATGCTGCTTTATCTGGTGGTGTAACTTCTGTTGTTACTATGCCAAATACAGATCCAATTATAGATAATGTTTCTATAGTTGATTTTTTAAAAAGAAGAGGAAGAGATAAATCTAAGATAAATATTTTTCCTTGCGCATCTTTAACTCATAATATCGAGGGAACTAACATGACCGAATTTGGTCTTTTGGCCAAAAAAGGAATAATTGCATTTACTGATGGCGTCAAAACTATTCAAAATACAAGACTAATGTCCAGAATAATGAATTCAGCAAAAGACCTGGGTTGTTTAATTATGCAACACGCTGAAGATTTGCATTTATCAGAAAACGGCATGATTAATTCTGGAATAATTGCCTCAAAGCTAGGGCTGTCTGGAATACCTGATATTGCTGAAAGAATTATAATTGAAAGAGATTTGACATTGCTTGAAAAGGTTAAATGTAGATATCACATCTCACAACTTTCCTCTTCGAAGTCTGTTGATATTATAAAACAAAGAAAAGAAGATATAAAATTTACATCAGGAGTTTCAATAAATAATTTATCTCTAAATGAAAATGACATTGGAGATTTTAGAACTTTTTTAAAATTATCCCCTCCTCTCAGAAAAGAAGAAGATAGAGAAGCATTGGTGCAAGGATTAAAAGATGGTGTGATTGATGTAATCGTTTCAGATCATAAACCTGAAGACGAAGAATCTAAAAGATTGACATTTTCGCAAGCTGCAACTGGGGCATCAGGTATTGAAACACTATTATCATTAAGCTTAGAATTATTTCATAATGGATCTATTAAACTTGATACTATAATTCAAGCATTGACATCAAATCCTGCTAAAATATTAAATATAAATAAAGGAAACTTATCTATTGGAAATGATGCTGATTTTTGCATTGTAGATATAGACAAACCTTGGGTTGTTAAAAAAGAAAATTTAATCTCTAAATCAAAAAATACCTCTATAGAAGATAAAAAAACTGCAAGGAAAAGTAACCAATACGTTTGTAAAAGGTCAGGAATTATTTAAAGTATAAAAATGGAATTTTTAACTATAGGTATAATCTCATACCTAATGGGTTCTATACCTTTTGGATTTATACTAACAAAAACTTTTTTAAAAAAAGAT
>CACMYE010000026.1 GCA_902617825.1 uncultured Pelagibacteraceae bacterium
CCTTTAGAAGACTGCTCTGAAATGATTGTCAAATTTAAATCTTTAGGTCATCAAGTTTCTCATCTCCCTTTATTAAGTGTTGAGGAAGTAGATCATGGTAAAATTAACTTTGCAGATTTTAATGGAATTATTTTTACTAGTGCTAATGCTGTAAAATTTCTAAACCATGATGAAATTAATAAGACAATCAAATGTTTTTGTGTCGGAGAGACAACTGAAAAAAAAGCAAGAAGTTTTGGTTTTCAAGATACAATTGCAGCAGAGGGAAACGTTTCAAACTTAAAAGAATTAATTTTGCAAAATTATGATGCATCGAGTGGTAAATTACTTTATGTAAGTGGAGAAACTATATCAGCAGATCTTGACCAACAGTTAATAAATGAAGGTTATAATGTTATTAGGATTGTGAATTATAGAGTTAACCACAACATAAATTTTAATGAAAACTTTGTTAAAGAATTAAAACAAAATATGCCTGACATGGTCTATGTTTACTCCCAAAATAGTGGATCAAGCTTTTTAAACTTTATCAAAATTCATCAATTGGAAAGTCTATGGATGGATACAAATTTAATGTGTATAGGTGAAAAAACCTCATCAATGCTGAACGAAATTAAATGGAAAAAAATATTTCTTTTTAATCCTGGAGAAGAGGAGTTTTTGTTATATAAAATTTAGCTATGGATATAATAAATAATTTTTCTGAAATATTTTTATCAGTTTGGAATAAGGGGATTCTTGGAGTTGATATTTTTCAAATTTTAATTGGTATTGGTATATTTCTAGTGTTTCTAGTTTTTAGAGGCCTGATCAGTAAATTAGTTATTAAAAAATTAGAAATCATATCAAAGCGAACTACGAATAAGCTAGACGATACTTTTGTTCGATCTTTAGAAGGACCTGCAAGATTTTTGCCAATTGTTTTAGGTTTTTTTATTGCAAGTTATTACATGACTTTTTCTGCTGAAGGTAGAGATGTGGTAGATACTATTAACAGAACTTTAATAACAATTTTAATATTTTGGGTTATCCATCAAATAATTGAACCAGTATCTTATATATTAAGTGGACTAGATAAGCTTTTAACAAGAGAACTTATTGGATGGATAATTAAGTCATTAAAAGTATTAATTTTTATACTTGGATTAGCTGCTGTTCTTGAGTTATGGGGAATTAAAATTGGTCCAATTATTGCAGGACTTGGTTTGTTTGGTGTTGCGGTAGCTTTAGGCGCACAAGACTTATTTAAAAATTTAATTTCAGGAATTTTAGTATTAGTTGAAAAAAGATTTAAAATTGGAGACTGGATTGCAGTTGAAGGAATTATTGAAGGTATAGTTGAAAAAATTGGCTTCAGGTCCACAACAATTAGAAAGTTTGATAAGTCTCTCGCAATTATTCCAAACTTTCAGTTTGCAGAAAATGCAGTGATAAATGTTAGCGAAACTTCTAATTGGAGAGTGAGGTGGATTATTACTCTGCAGTATGATTCTACCATTGATCAATTAAAAAAAGTAAGAGATGAAATAGAAGAATATATTAATAAAAGTGAAGACTTTAACCAAGCAACAGGAGTTGCTGTGAGAATAGAAAAATTTTCAGACAGTTCTATTGATTTACTAGTTAGATGTTTTACAAACTCTAATAGTTGGAGTAATTCTCTTGAAGTGAAAGAAAGATTAGCAATTGAAATTAAACAGATAGTTGAGAAAAATGGTGCTTCTTTTGCTTTCCCAAGTCAGTCGATTTATGTTGAAAAAAAATGATAGCAATTTTTTATTTAGTTTTACAAATTTTAAAACTTTATTCCTATGTTGTAATTGCGAATGTAATTGTTAGTTGGTTAATTGCCTTTAACGTTTTAAATACCCAAAACAGATTTGTTTATTCTATTTTAGAATTAAGCTATAGACTTACAGATCCAATATTAAACAAAATCAGGCGTTTTATACCTAATTTAGGTTCTTTAGACATTTCCCCCATAATTCTTCTACTGTTGATTTGGTTTATCGAAATGTGTATGAAGCTCTACATTGCGCCAATGATTTTTTAGAAAGATAAAAATGATTTTAATAGACGGAAAGAAAGCTGCTGCAGAATTAAGAGATAAGCTTAAGCACGAAGTTACAGGATTAAAAGCAAAATATAATAAAGTACCTGGTTTAACAGTTATACTTATTGGAGATTTAACTCCAAGCCAAATATATGTACGTAATAAAGAAAAATCAGCTAATGAGGTTGGTTTGAAATCTGAAGTCATTAAATATCCAGACTCAGTTGAGGAAAAAACAGTATTAGAAAAAATTGAAGAATTAAATAAAGACGAAACAGTTTCAGGAATTTTAGTTCAGTTACCACTACCAAAACATATTGATAAACAAAAAGTTATTGAGACTATTTTACCCTCGAAAGATGTTGATGGTTTTCATCCAATAAATGTTGGAAATCTTTCTTCTGGATATGAAAGTTCAGTGCCGTGTACTCCCTTAGGTTGCTATCTATTAATCAAAAAAGTCGAACCTAATTTAAATGGAAAAAAAGCAGTAATAGTTGGAAGATCAAATTTAAATGGAAAGCCAATGTCGCAACTTCTTTTAAAAGAAAATTGCACAGTTACGGTAACTCATTCAAAAACTAAAGACCTGAAAGCAGAATGTTTAGAGGCAGATATAATAGTTGCTGCTGTTGGAATTCCAGAGCTTGTCAAAGGTGACTGGGTTAAAAAAGATACGATAGTTATTGATGTAGGTATAAATAAAACCGATAAAGGTATTGTTGGAGATGTTGATTTTGATGAAGTTTCTAAAAATGCAAAAGCATTAACGCCGGTCCCAGGTGGTGTTGGACCTATGACGATCGCTTGTTTATTGAAAAATACTATAGAGTGTTTCAAAAGATCGCAAATTTAGCAATTAAATCTCACAATTTATTCTGTTACTCTAAGATATGAAAAAACCAAAGTATCCGTACAGGATTGCCATAATTTTTCTTTTACTAACTTTTCCAACAATTGGAGCCACTCAACTCGGTTGGTACCTTCACGATCAACAAACAGGTTTTGATTATGGAATGATAGTTGGCACTGTATCAGTAATCTATGCAGCTTATTT
This sequence comes from uncultured Pelagibacteraceae bacterium, assembly GCA_902617825.1. Taxonomy (GTDB): domain Bacteria; phylum Pseudomonadota; class Alphaproteobacteria; order Pelagibacterales; family Pelagibacteraceae; genus Pelagibacter. The sequence goes on from CACMYE010000026.1 coordinate 3,111, forward strand.
ATTGTACGAAAAAAAATGGAGAGAGGAAGATGAAGATTAGTTTATGGAAAAAATAATTTTTTTTGGATTAGTAATCCCTATTATGGGTTACGTTTTATATTTAGGTGGCATGGCAATTATGAATGGATTTAATGCTAAGGAAGCCAATAGAGCTGAAAAAGAAGAAGTTGAAGAAGAAACCAAGACAACCATATCAGCTGATAACGGTTCACTGAGTGATGAATTAGCAAAATTAAATAGTTTGCGAGAAAATGGAGTGCTTACTCAAGAGGAGTTTGAGAAAGCAAAAAATAAATTATTAAATACCTAAGATGTTAAGAATTATTCCCAATAAAAATAATATTGGGGCTGAGATTGATACTGATCTTAAAAAACTTTCAAATGAAAATTTCAAAATCATTATAAATGCTCTAAATAAATATGGGATGATCTTTTTTAGAAGACAAAATCTTTCTTCTAAACATTATGTTGAGTTTGCTAAAAATTTTGGAAAACTTGCAGATTATCCTAGATTAAAAGGATTAAACAAAAAATATCCTCAGATAACCGTTGTTCAAAGAAAAGAAAGTGATAAAGGACCAAGTTTTGGTGAACAGTTTCACACAGATTCTATTTATACAAAAAAACCACCAAGATTTACTATGTTGCTATCAAAATTAGTTCCCAAAAAAGGAAAAGCAAATACAGAGTTTTGTTCACAATATCATGCTTTTAAAAATCTAACTGAACCTATGAAACGAAAATTATCAAGTTTAAAGGGGGTTTATTCCTCTGAGGGTCCAATTTCAATTACCACAAAAGAGAGAGTAAAAGAGAAAGGGAAAAAAATAAAAGAATTAAAATCTACTCATAAAATTATAAGAAAAATAAGTTCAAATTATGCAATCTATTCTAGCCCAGGTCATTTAGTTGGATTTCAGCCAAAAATTAAAAATGAAGTTGATTTAAAAAAAAAATTATTCAAACACCAAATTAAAAAAAAATTTCAACATTCACTGGAATGGGAAAAAAATCAATTAGCTATTTGGGATAACAGATCCATGTTGCATCAAGCAACACCTTTTAAAGGTAATAGAATTATGCACAGAATAACAATTCTTTAATTTTTTTCCATTAACCACAAACTATCATTCGCTAAAAAATAAATTTTACCATTTTCAGGATGAACCTGGATATCTCTTAGCCTTCCAATTTTATTTTTAAAAATTAGACTTTCTTTAACATTTGATAGGTCACTAAAATCAAGAGCTCTAAGGGATTTATCTTTCAAAGAAGTTACCAAAGCGAGACCATTCCATTCTTTAAATTCTGAACCTTTGTAAATTGTGATGGCACTAGTTGCAATTGATGGAACCCAGTATTTAATAGCTTTTGTAAACCCAGGCTTCCATTTTGGTCCAATTTTGCTGCCTGAATAATTTGTTCCACCCCAACCTAAAATTTTCCATCCATAGTTTTCACCTTTTTTTGCCTCACCAAACCAGTCGCCTCCTTTAGCGCCGTGATTACTCATATAAATTTTTCCATCAAAAGGAGATAAGGTTAAACCTTGAGGGTTTCTAATACCTATTTGATATATTTCTGGGAGCCAATCTGATTTTCCTTCAAACTTAGGATTATCTTTTGGAATACTTCCATCTAGATGAATTCTAATAATACTTCCAGGATGTTGAGATGGATCTTGTGCAATCATACCTTGTCCTCTTTCACCAGCAGATGCAAATAAATAATTGTCTTTAATAGCCAGTCTTGATCCAAAATGATAACCTGAGTCAATTGGAGGATTCGCCTGAAAAATATTTTCAAATTTTAACTCTCTTTTATCAAACATTGCCTTTGCAATTGAAGTACTCGTTTTCCAGTTTGATCTATTTTCCGAGTATGAAATCCAGACCGTATTGTCTTGATAAATAATATCTAGCAACCCACCTTGACCAACTACTAAAAAATCTAAATTATGTTTAACCTCGAAAATTTCTTTTGAAAGAATGTTTATAATTTTAATTTTTCCACTTTTTTCAGTAACTAATAGCTCATCTTTATTTATAAAAGATGACCCCCAAGGATCATCGAGATCTGCAATTTTTTTAAAATTAAAATCATTCGAAAAACTATTTGAACTAATAAAAGTAAAAAAAATTATATATAAAAAATATCTAATCACTTTATGAAAGTTTAGATCTACCACCATCAACTGCAATTATCTGACCGGTAACCCAGGAACTATCTTCTGTAATTAAAAATTTTGCAAGTGATGCAGAGTCTTTTCCTTCTCCTAATCTTTTAAGAGGGTGAGCCTTTGCTATTCCTTCTGCAATAGCTGTATTTTTTAGCATTGGTTCTGCAATTTTAGATTTAGTAAGACTTGGAGCAACACAATTTACTCTGATATTTGGAGCAAATTCAGCGGCAAGAGAAACAGTTAAACCTTCAACAGCTGCCTTTGCAGATGCGATGATTGCATGGTTAGTAAAACCTCTTTGTGCAGCAACAGTTGAAAATAAAACAATTGACCCTTTATTTTTTTTCAAACTCTCTTGATAACCCTTGATAGTCTCAACTGCTGAATATAAATTTAGCTTCATACATTTATTGAGATCTTCCTCTTTCACCATTCGTAATGGTTTTAAATCAATAGAACCAACACAATAAGCAATACCTTTTATTTCTGGTACATCATTTTTAACTTTTTCTATAAATCCTTCCTCTAAAACATCTGCAAGTGTGAATGGACATCCTAGCTTATCAGCTAAAGCGCTTACTTCACTTTCGTTCCTGGCAACTAAATGAATATCATAACCAGAGCTTTTTAATTGTTCAGCAAGACTAGAGCCAATAGATCCTGTCGCACCAAAAATAAGATATTTTTCTGACATAAAAAATTTTATTAGTTATATTTAACCATGAGGTTATTTTTTATACTTGGTAATCAATTATTTCCAACAAAATACATCGACCGCTTCAAAAAAGACCATACTTTCTTTATGGCAGAAGATAAAGGTTTATGTACCTATGAAAAACACCATAAGCAAAAAATTCTTTTGTTCTTATCTTCTATGCGATCCTACGCAGATAGTCTTAAGAAAAATAAATTTAAATTAGAATATTCAAAAATTGAAGACAAAGAATTTAGTGAAGATTATTTAAAAAAATTAAAAAAAATCATTACCCAAAAAAAAATCAAGGAAGTATCCAGCTTCGAGATAGAAGATAAACCTTTTGAACATAAGATTTCTTTATTTTTTAAAAAAGAGAAGATTGAATGGAATATTATTCAAACACCAATGTTTCTTAATTCTCGTGAAGAATTTAAAAAATATTTAGGAAACTCAAAAAAACCATTTATGGCAACTTTTTACAAAGAGGTAAGAAAAAAATCAGGAATACTAATGGGATCAGATAATAATCCAATTGGTGGTAAGTGGAGCTTTGATGAAGATAATAGAAATAAATTACCTAAAGATATTTCTATACCAAAATTTCCCAAAATTAATGAAACAAGTTACACAAAAAAATTGAAACCTATTATTGAAAAATTGTTTAAAGACCATCCAGGTAGCACAGATCATTTTTGGTTTGCAACAGAATATGATGATGTAGTCAAACTTTTAAATTTTTTTATTAAAGAAAAATCAAACTTATTTGGTGACTATGAGGATGCTGTAGATCAAAAAGATAACATTCTTTTTCACAGTGCTTTAAGTCCATATATTAACCTTGGGCTAATAACACCTGAATTAATAATTCACAAAGTTTTAGATTTTCATAAAAAAAATAAAATAAGAATGAATTCTTTGGAAGGATATATCCGTCAGGTAATTGGTTGGAGGGAGTTTATGAGAGGTATTTATCAGGGTTATTCTAAAGAAATGGAAACTAGAAATTTCTTTAAACAAAATAGAAAAATGAAAAACTCTTGGTACGAAGGAAATACTGGCCTTCCACCATTAGACTATGCAATTAAGAATGCAGTCGATTATGGTTGGTCACATCATATCGAAAGATTAATGATCTTATCTAATATTATGAACTTGTGTGAGATTAAGCCTACCATTGTTTATAAATGGTTTATGGAAATGTTTGTTGATTCATCTGACTGGGTGATGGTTCCAAACGTTTATGGGATGGGACTGTTTAGCGACGGAGGTATTTTTGCAACCAAACCTTACATATGTGGATCCGCATATTTTATGAAAATGATGGATTTTAAAAAAGGAGAGTGGTGTAATATTATGGACGGACTTTATTGGAGATTTATAGATAGAAATAGAAAATTTTTTTTAAAAAATCCTCGTTTATCAATGATGGTTCGTATCTTTGATAAAATGAAAGATGAAAGAAAAAAACTTATTCTTTCAGAGGCTGATAAATTTATTGGACAAAATACTATTTAATGAAAAAAGAAAATTTGCCGTCTAAAACTTGTCCTGTTTGCAAAAGACCTTTTACATGGCGAAAAAAATGGAGGCTTAATTGGCATAAGGTAAAGTATTGTTCCAAAAAGTGCTCTAAGTGATCTACTTATCGTTATTCGTAATATCTTTTTTAGCAGCAACTATTTTACCATTTTCTTCCGAACTTACATTGGCAGGGTTAATTGTAACATCAAATTATGACAATTTGTTATTGTTAATCGTTGCAAGCTTTGGAAATGTTTTAGGATCTGTTGTTAATTGGGCTTTAGGATTTTACTCAAGAAATCTTAGTTCAAAAAAATGGTTTCCATTTAAAGAAACACAAATAGAAAAATCATCAAAATGGTTTAAAAAGTTTGGTAAATGGTCTTTATTATTTGCTTGGGTCCCTGTTTTAGGTGATCCATTAACTTTAATTGCAGGTTTATTGAGAGTTAAATTTTTAGATTTTATTATTTTAGTAGCAATTGGAAAAGTAAGTAGATACCTTGTTGTCTTCTATTTGATTGGTTAAGTGATGAACGTAAAAATTGAAGACCCAAATTATATCAAAGATATAAATTATTATTCTAAAACACTTTGTGATAATTTTAAAAAACGTTTATGAACAACAAATTTTTTGAATGGGCAGGGGTTGTAACTGCAATATTGTATTCTTTATTTGTTGCATCAAATATTGGAATAGAGTTCTTTGGTTTTTGCTTGTTGCTTTTATCAGCAATTTTAATTGGAATTTGGGCTTATAGAGGAGGTCACAAAGGTATTTTATTTTTACAATTTTTTTATGCAACTGCAGGAATCATTGGAATGATTAGATGGTATTAGCTGAACGTTGAAATTATTTTTGGAATATAATTTTTAAAATTAAAGAACCCTTTATTACAGTATTGCCAAGAAAATCGATCAAGATCTCTGTATAAAAATTCTATCTTTACATTATTAGAATTTAAATAATCTAAATTTTCTCCAACAGTTGGATATAATCCGTAGCAATTTTCAATTTTTTTAATTTCATAAATATTAATCACCTCACAATCAATTGTTTTATCTTTTAGCCTCTGCTTTTGGTCTTCCACTAAAAGAGACTTAAATTTCACTAATCTTTCACTGAGCTTAATAGATCTATCTTCATTTTTAATAGAAATTATATAAATTTTTTTAAAGTTATTTTCTTTAAAGTCAGTGATTTCAAATGAGAGATTATTATCAAAAATTACAAGATTTTTTCCCTCAATATCCTGTGGGTTATTGAAATCTTGTTTAATTATAGAGTAAGATTTTTCTGAAATTTTTGGAGGAGCGTTCTCATTTAATTTGATGTTTTGAAATCTGTTATTAGTAAATTTTTTTACATTCCATTCACTTGCCAGGTAATGCTTACCCTGTGTTTGAATTCCAGCTACCCATCTCCAACCAAGGGTATTAGATGCAGCATCTCCATCATACAGATGTTGCATGAAAAACTCAGCACCAAGCTGCCATGGTAATTTTAGTGTGAAAATCCAAATACTCGCAAACCACATTCTGGTATGGTTGTGAAGATAGTTGTTTTCTTTGAGTTCATTTACCCAGTAATTAAAGCATTCAATATTTGTTTTCCCTTCAATTGCATTTAAATATTCTTTGTTATCTTTGAAGTCATCTCTTATTTTTTTTAGCTCTATTAAATAATCATTCCACACATTTGGTCTTAGTTCTAGCCAGCCTTTCCAATAAGTACGCCACAAAACCTCTTGGATGAACTTTTCATTTTTAGCGAAAGAAAATTTATCAAGAGATTTTTTGATTATTTCTTTTTCGCTTACTATTCCGTGTGTAATGTAAGGTGATAAGCATGAAACATTAGATCTATTCTCTGGCCCAAAATCAAAATTTCTTAATTTAGAGTAATCTGTTAAATTATTTTCAATAAAATGATTTAGTTTTTCAATGGCTTTCGCCCTCGAAGCCTCAAATAACATATTTAGATTACCTAGATTTTTTTTTCTTTAGACCTAGTTTGTCACTGTGTCTTAATCTTAGAACAACAATTGCTCCAGCGATTAACAGAATAGCAACTGCCTCATAAACAAGAGCTGTAGGATCCATTTCTTTTCCCTGAAGAATAATAAATCGAGCAAGAGCTGTTATTGCAATAAGAAGTGGCAAGGTAATACTTATGGATTGTTGATTCCAAAAAACTCTGACCATTGCAAGTACTTCTAAATATAGAAACATTAAAAGCAAATCAGCTAATGTAACTGATTGGTTCAAAAACATATTTGAAATCTCAATACCAACAGCGATAACAGTGCTGATTAAAATAATGCACATTAATCCTAACTGTAAGTTTTTTGCTATCTTATCCATTACTTATCTTTACTAAATGGCAGCCATTTTTCAAATACTGATTTTGAAGAACCATCATATGGAATTGAGTAAGAATAAGGGTTTGGACTAGTTAGAACTTCAATTCCTTTTGAAAAGACAAATATAAAAACAATAACAAAAACAATTACCATTATCTTAAAGGGATCAAAATTTTTTGTCTTAAAAACGCTAGCAGAACTTTCTTCAGCTCTGTGAAAATGTTTAAATGTCATATAGACTGCAAAAATCAAACCAATATGTGCTATAAACAGACCTGCCCAACCGAATGCAAAAGTTGTATATGAAAATACATACAAACTAAAAACAGTAGTCCAAATAAAACTTAGGACCAAAAGAATTTGTAATCTAACTGTTTTAGGAAGGGCACGAAGATCATTTTTACTATCATCAAATAAAATATTTGCTGCTTCTATCATCCAATTTTTTAATGATTCCATAAATCTAAGATATAGTTTTAAACAAATTTGACAAACGATAAATTGACCTAAGATTTATTAAGAACGTAGTTTTTTCTTATGAAAATTAATAAATCTTTCAACATTTGTTTTATTAAAGGTTTTATTTTCTTCAAAAGAAACTTTTTTCATAGAGTAGGCTGCACTCTTAGTTTGTCTAGAAATTATTGTAACATTTCCTTTGTAAAGTTTGAGTTTAACTGAACCATTAACTTTGTTTTTACCTAAGTCCACAATTTTTTGAAGCTTAAATCTTTCTTTCGAATACCAGTAGCCATTGTAAATAAGCTCAGCATATCTTGGCATAATTTGATCTTTTTTATGCATTGTATCTTTATCAAGAGTTACAGACTCCATTGCACGATGTGCATGCATTAACAAAGTACCCCCAGGTGTTTCGTATACACCTCTAGACTTTATTCCAATAAATCTATTTTCGACTAAATCAACTCTGCCAATTCCATTTTTACCTGCAAGTTGATTTAATTTTTCTAATAATTTTGCTGGAGAATTTTTTTTCCCATTCACACCAAATGGATCTCCGTTTTTAAAATTGATAGTAACAAAAGATGCTTTATTAGGTGCTTTTTCTGGCGAAACTGATCTTTGAAAAATAAATTCTGGCGCAAAATTTTTGGGATTTTCTAAAAGCTTACCTTCAGTAGAGGTGTGAAATAAATTATCGTCTACTGAAAAAGGAGATGCACCTTTTTTATCCTTTGGAATAGCTATGTTGTGTTTTTTTGCATAATTAATTAGATCAGTTCTAGATTTTAATTTCCAAATTCTCCAAGGAGCGATAATCTTTATTTTCGGGCCAAAGTAATGATAGCCTAATTCAAATCTTACTTGATCGTTTCCTTTACCAGTCGCACCGTGGGAAACTGCAAAAGCTTTAAATTTTTTAGCAACTCTAATCTGATCTTTAGCTATGAGTGGTCTTGCTATTGATGTACCCAATAAGTAAACACCTTCATAAATAGCATGACCTCTGATCATTGGATAAACATAATCTTTTACAAATACATCTTTTAAATCTTTAATAATTATTTTAGTTACACCAAATTTTTTTGCATTAGAGATAATTTTTTTTCTATCAATCTCTTGCCCCACATCTGCAGTGTAACAAATTACTTCTGCGTCATAATTTTCTTGAAGCCACTTTAAAATTATAGAGGTATCAAGCCCTCCAGAGTATGCTAGAACAATTTTTTTTTTTGATTTCATCAAACTAACTGCAAGCTTTTCGAGATGCGTTATAAGCTTTCGTAAATCCAAGTAATGAATAGTGATCAATTGTTTGAGATCCCTTTTGATTGTATCCCGTAATCATTATTCGAGAACCTTTTCTCATTTGCTTAATCATTTTTAGTTCAATTTTGTTATCAGCAATCCAAGCAAAGCCTTGTTCTTTTATGTCAAATTTAAACTTATTTTTTCCTGAAGCTGCAGTAACAGAGTTGCTTTTGTTAAACTCATAGCCTGGGGTAACACTTACTTCATTAGTAATACTTTCGTTCGGTCTAAAGGCTACAAATAATTTTGCGT
>CACMYE010000027.1 GCA_902617825.1 uncultured Pelagibacteraceae bacterium
ATTCTTAAAACGATTAAAGATAATAAAAATTTCCAAGACGAAAATGGTATTTTTCAAAGATTAAAATATGAAAAATTTTTACTATCAAGCAACTTATCAGCACCAATGTTTGAATTGAAATTAAAAAACAAAGAATTACAAAAACATTTATTTGATATTATAGGTGCTGGAACAATAACACCTAATTTCTTGATTGATAAAAAATATGAAGAAAATAACAAGACATTAAACATTGAATACTTCAATATGGAAGGGCTTTATAAAGAAAAGAATGAGTATACAGATCAGGATCTTGTAGTATTCATTAAAGAAAATGAAGACCAACTAAAAAGAGAATATATAGATTTTAAATATGTTGTTTTAAATCCTAAAAATTTAATTGGAATTGAGGAATTTAATCAAGAATTTTTTGATGAAGTTGATAAAATTGAAAACCAAATCTCAGAAGGAGCAGATTTTGAAACCATTTTAGAGAAAATAAATGTCGAAGCTAAAGAAATAATTGAATATACTCCAACATCAGAAGCTCAAACTAGTGAAAGTTTAATCTATCAAAATAAGTCATCAAAATTAAACTTAATTGAAAATGGAGATAATTTCTTATTGTACAACATCAATAAAGAATACGATAAAAGTCCAAATTTAAATGATGATAAAACTAAAGGAGAGCTTGTAGAGTTAATTTATCAAAAAAGTAAATTTGATCTTAACAGAAAAATTCTAGAAGAGATTCAAAATAAAGAATTCAATAATAGTAAATTTGAAGATTTAGGAAGAAATAATTTATTAAATGTAGAAATTAATACGATTAATGATGATTCAATGTTTGATATAAATTCAATTAAAATGCTTTATTCATTGCCTGTAAATTCTTTCAATTTGATTAGTGATAAGGACAATAACATCTTTTTAGTTAAAATTGTAGATTCTAAAAAAAATTTTTTTAATAAATCTGATGAAGAATATGTTAAATTTGTAAAAAATCAAAATACAGATAATAGGAAAAGTATTTTGCAATCTTATGATCAATTATTAAATAATAAATACCAAGTTAAAGTTAACCAAAAATCTGTTGATAGAGTTAAAAATTATTTCAAATGATCATTAATCGAAGCTTCAAGGACTTCAAGTTTCGACATAGAAGCAAAAAAAATCAAATAATATATACGTCAAAAAAAGTTAAGAACGACGAAGAAATATTAAATTTAATCAATAATTTTTTAGAGGAAAAAAATAGTTTTATATTTGAGTCTGTTGAAAAAGGTAAAATCAAAGGTAGATACACGATATTTGGGAAAAACCCTGATAAAATTTGGGAGTTTAACAATCAAAGCTCTTATCTGATCAAAAATAATAAAAAGGTAAAGCTGAAAGATAAACCAGATCAATTGATAGAGAAAATAATTGAAGAGTTTAAATTTGAAACACCTAAGAATTTACCAAAAATATGCTCATTAATATCCGGATATTTTTCATACGATTCAATTAGATATGTCGAAAAGATACCAAACAGTTGCAAAAATGATTTAAATATACCAGATGTTAGACTTCTACGTCCTAGAACATTAGTTATTCATGATAATTTAAAAAAAGAAATATTTTATATAAGTAATATTTTTAAGGATGAAAAAATAACTAGCTATGAAAATAAATTTGATAAAATTAAATCTAATCTTTTTAAATTATTAATTCAATCCTCAATAAAAAATTTAAATAAACCGCTCAAAGAGAAATTAAATAATATCAAAGTTAAATCCAACACTTCAAAAAGTAAATTTTTAAATATGGTTAATAAGGCAAAAAAATACATCAAAATTGGTGATATTTTTCAAGTGGTTTTAAGTCAAAGGTTTGAGGCTAAATTAACAAAAGAACCCATAGATATTTATAAAAAATTAAGAGTGACTAACCCCTCACCTTTCATGTTTTTCTTCAATTTTAATGATTTCCAAATAATCGGCGCTAGTCCAGAAATATTAGTGAGATTAAGGAATAATAAAATTACTGTAAGACCAATTGCTGGAACAAGGCCACGAGGTAAATCATTAAAAGAAGACATCTATTATGAGAAAGATTTATTAAAAGATAAAAAAGAACTATCTGAACATTTAATGCTTTTGGATTTAGGGAGAAATGATGCTGGCAAGGTATCAAAAGTAAATTCTGTCAAAGTAACAGAAAGCTTTATTATAGAGAGATATTCACATGTTATGCATATAGTATCCAACGTAATTGGTGATTATAATAAAAAATTTTCTAAGTTTAAATCTTTACTAGCTGGATTTCCTGCTGGAACAGTTTCTGGTGCTCCAAAGATTAGAGCTATGGAAATAATTGATGAATTAGAAACGACAAAAAGAAAGGTTTATGCAGGTGGTATAGGTTATTTTTCTGCAAACGGTGAATTTGATACTTGTATTGCTTTAAGAACAGCTGTTGCAAAAAATAAAAAATTCTATGTGCAAGCTGGTGCAGGAATTGTTGCTGATAGTAAACCTATAAACGAATATGAGGAGACTGTTAATAAAGCTAAGGCTTTAATTAATGCTTTAAGATAATGAAAGTATTATTGATAGATAATTATGATAGTTTTACATTTAACTTGTATCATTACATATCTTCAATAGGTGTTAAGGTAAATGTTGTTAGAAATGATAAAATTACAGCTAAGGATGTTAAAAAAAATAAATACAACAAAATTGTTATATCTCCAGGACCAGGAAATCCAAATCAATCAGGAAATTGTATAAATATTTTAAAATCTCTTCATAAAGAAATACCTTTTTTAGGAGTATGTCTGGGACATCAAATTATTGGACAGGTATTTGGGTCAAAGATCACTCAAGCAAAAAAACTAATGCACGGAAAAATAAGTAAAATTAAATCAAAAAAAATTGGAATTTTAAAAAATCTACCAAAAACTTTTGAAGCTACTAGGTATCACAGTCTTATAATTGATAAGAAAACTTTATCTGATAGTTTAGAAATTACTGCAGAAACTGAAGATGGTTTGATAATGGGTGTACAACATAAACAATATAATATTCACGGTGTACAATTTCATCCAGAAAGTATTAAAACTAAATTAGGAATGAAAATATTAAAAAATTTTATAAATTATTAGTTTAATGGATCAAATTTTAGAAAAATTAAGAAATCAGAAAGATCTTTCTTTTGAAGAAAGTAAATCTGCCTTTGAGTTACTTATGACTGGACAAGCTAATGAAAATCAAATTTATGACTTTTTAACTTTATTATCAGACAAAGGTGAAGTGTCAGATGAAATTGCAGGTGGTGTTTATGTACTTAGAGAAAAGTCAAAAAGAGTAACAGTTACTGGCTGTGTTGATACTTGTGGAACTGGAGGTGATGGCATGAATACCTTGAATATTTCAACCGCATCAGCTTTACTTTTAGCTAGTATGGGCACTAAGGTTGCTAAACATGGTAATAAGGCAGTTTCTTCTAAATGTGGTTCAGGGGATGTTTTGGAAGCACTTAAAGTTAAAATAAATCTCGAACCAGGTGATATAGAAAAGGAGATCAATATTAACAACTTTGGTTTTATGTTTGCTCCTAATTATCATAGTGCAATGAGGTTTGTTGGACCAGTTAGAAAAAAAATAGGTAAAAGGACAATATTTAATATGATCGGTCCATTAAGTAACCCTGCTTTAGTTGAAAGACAAGTAGTTGGCGTATTTGATAAAAAATTACTCAAGATTTTTGCTGAAGGGCTTAAAAATTTAAATATTAAATTTGCATGGATTGTAAATAGTGATGATGGCCTAGATGAAATTTCACCTTATGCCAAGACAAACGTTATGCAATTAAAAAACGGAGAAATTTCTGAAATAGTAATTGATCCTATAGTGTTAAATATTAACGCTGAAAAATTTGATAATTTGGTTGGTGATGACGCTAACTATAATGCAAATAAGATGATTGAAATCTTTAAAGGTAAAGATAATGATTTTTCAAAAGCAGTTTGTTTAAATGCTGCAGCAGGTTTAATTGTAAATGAAAAATATTCAGAATTTTTAGATGCTTATAATTATAGTAGAGAATTTATTTTATCAGGAAAACCGTATATTCATTTAAAAAAGATACAATATGTCTAAAAATATTCTTGAAGAAATAATTAAAAAAAAAATACAAAAAATTGATATTTTAAAAAAATCAACAGGTTTAAGTTCTCTAACAGACATTATCGACAAAAATAATTCTTTTTTTGATTTTAAAGAAAGAATTCAATCTAATTTACTAAATAATAAAACATCAATTATTGCTGAAATTAAAAAAGCTAGCCCTTCTGCAGGTATAATTATTCAAAATTACGATCCAGTAGAAATTGCCAATATATATAATGATAATAATGTAACCTGCTTGTCTGTACTTACTGAAGAAGATTATTTTTTAGGAAACCTAATTCACATCAGTAAGATAAAAGAAAAAGTCAACTTACCTATTTTATGTAAAGATTTCTTTGTAGATAAATTTCAAATACCATTAGCTAAAAGTTATGGAGCAGATGCAATTTTAATTATTTTGGCTGGTATATCCGACAATCTAGCAAATGATTTATACGAAGAGGCAGTAAAGTATAAAATGTCAGTGATTGTGGAAGTTCATACTGTTGAAGAGGCTAAAAAAGCATTAAATTTTAAAGAGGCTTTGATAGGAATAAACAACAGAGATTTAAAAACTCTTAAAACAGACATAAATACAACTTATGATATCTATAATGTATTAATTAATCATGATGGACCTTTGATTTCAGAGAGTGGAATTAAAACCAAAGAAGAACTTTTGGAGTTAAAAAACAAAACATCTATTAATACTTTTTTAATTGGTGAATCACTTTTAAAGAATTTGGATAAAAATTCTATTTTTTCAGTTTTATAGTCAATTAAACCACAGTTTTATTGGTTTTTTTAATGTTGTTAAATTAAAAGAACTTTTATAGAACATTATTTGTACATTATTTGTTCTTATGCTTACAAAAAAACAAAAAAACTTGCTTTTATTTATCAACAAGAAGTTGAGAAGCTCTGGTGTTTCTCCTTCATATGAAGAGATGAAACAATCTCTAAATTTAAAATCTAAGTCAGGAATACACAGATTGATAAGTGCTTTAGAAGAAAGGGGTTTTATAAAGAGACTGGCTCATAAAGCTAGAGCCTTGGAAGTAATAAAACTTCCTGAAACAGCTTCTGCAAATGATATTTACAATAACTTTTCTCCAAGTGTTATAAAAGGTGGTTTAGACGAAGAGCAAGTACCATCTGATGAGGTAGAAGTGCCAGTGCTTGGTAAAATCGCTGCTGGAACACCAGTTGAAGCAATCCAAAACGAAGTTGCTAGAATACCTTTACCAAATAATTTAGAAAAAAATGGAGATTACTTTGGTTTAAAAGTTCAAGGTGATTCTATGATAGAAGCTGGTATCCATGAAGGTGATACAGTAATTATAAAAAGAACAGATACTGCAGACAATGGAAAAATTGTAGTTGCTTTAATTGATGAACATGAAGCAATGCTTAAAAGAATTCGTAAAAAAGGTAAAGTTGTCGCTTTAGAAAGTGCAAATAGAAACTACGAAACTAAAATTTTTGGACCTGATAGAGTTAAAGTTCAGGGCGTTTTAGTATCTTTATATAGAAACTTCTAAAAAAATAGTTTAAAAATCATTGATGTCAAAAGTAGCAACTCGTTTTGCTCCCTCACCTACTGGAGCTCTTCACATTGGAGGTGTGAGAACAGCTTTATTTAATTGGCTATACTCGAAAAATCAAAAGGGTACATTTCGCCTAAGAATTGAAGATACTGATAAGGAAAGATCTAAAGATGAGTACAAAATTCAAATTATAAATTCTTTAAAATGGATAGGAATTGAGCACGATGAAGAAGAGTATATTCAATCAACTAAAGTTAAAGATCATATTGAAGTTGCAAATGAATTATTGAAAAATGGAAATGCATACAAGTGTTATTGCTCTAGTGAAGAAATAGAAGAACAAAAAAAAAGAGCTCGACAAAAAAAACTACCTTATATCTATAATAGAAAATGGAGAGATGCAGATGAAAAAGACACTCCAAAAGGCATTGAGCCTGTAATCAGATTTAAAAGTAAAATTGATGGAAGCTCTAAATTAAAAGACTTGGTGCAAGGTGATGTTGAAATTGAAAATAATACAATAGAGGATTTTATTATATTAAGAAATGATGGAACACCAACATATAATCTTTCAGCAACTGTAGATGATCATCAAATGGGAATGACTCACATTATTAGAGGTGACGATCATAAAATAAATACTTTCAAACAAATTCAGATTTATCAGGCTATGGGTTGGGAAGTGCCAAATTTTGCACATATACCTTTAATCCATACAATTGAGGGTAAAAAGCTTTCTAAAAGAGATAATGCCTCTACATTGGATGACTATTCAAAAATTGGAATTATGCCAGATGCTTTAAGAAACTACTTGTTAAGACTGGGTTGGTCCTATCAAGATAAAGAAATATTTAACTTAGATGAAAGTATTAAATATTTTAATCTAGAGGGAATTGGAAAATCACCTTCAAAACTTGATATGAGCCGTATTTTATCAATGAACGAGCACTACATTAAAACAATTGATGAACAGGAGCTTTTCAAAAGCTTGGTAAAATATTGTGAGACTTACAAAGAAAAAATTAAGCCTGCAAAAGAAGAAAAAATAAAAAATTCACTACATTTTTTAAAAAATAAAGCAAAAACATTAGAAGATATATTTAATAACACAAAATATATAATCCTAGATAAAATCAATTTTGATCCAGATGATCTGAAGTTGATTGATGATAAAGCAAAAAAAATAATTCTAGAATTTAAAAGTGAGATTTTGTCTTTAAATAATTTGAACAGAGAAATATTGGAACCAATAATAAATAATTTAATAAAAAAACACGAAACTAACTTTAAAGGTGTAGGACAACCTCTAAGAATAATTTTAACAGGATCTAAATTTGGACCAGGTTTGTATGATATTTTAACTTCTTTGGGTAAGGAAGAAGTGGAGAAAAGATTAGGAAATGAGATAATTGGATAGAACTAAAGTTGACTCATCAGATGATGAAGTCTTAGATCTAATTCCCTCTAAAGTTTTATGACATTCTGTCAATTGTTTACTAATAAGCTCAGGATGTTTTAGAAAATAAATTACAGTTTTGTAAATTTCTTCAGCATTGCACTCATTTTGAAGAAGTTCGGGAATAATTTCTCTATTATTAATAATGTTTATAATATTTGCGAATTTAACATTTGCTAATAATTTAAATATAAAAAATTAATAGCGTTCAATTTGTAAATAATTATAGAAGGTATATTTGCGTTAGAAATCTGTAAAGAAACTGTTCCTGATTTTGATACAGCAAAAATTGATTTTGATAAAATATCAGATTTAATATGTTCATCAGATATAACATCTACATTAGAAATTTTTTTTGGATTAATAGTATTTAAAATTGAATTTTTATTTTCTTCTGTTGCATGAAAGTAAAAAAAATAATCTTTATGGTGTTCATTCATTAATTGAATAAATTTTATTAAAATTGGTAGCAAAACTAATGTCTCGGATTTTCTGCTACCTGGAAATAAGGAAATAATTTTTTTGTTATTTGGTAATAAATTACCGATTACCGTTTTAGATGTAACTTTTGTTTCAATAAGAGGATGTCCTACAAAAGTATTTCTTACATTTTCTTCATCAAAATATTTTTTTTCAAAATTAAAAAGCAAAAGAATATGATCAATAAATTTTTTGATTTTTTTTACTCTATTTTTTCTCCAAATCCATACTTGAGGTGCTACATAGTGAATTGTTTTAATTTTATTGTTAACTCTCTTCACTTTTTCAGCTACTCTCAAGGTGAAATCGGGACTATCCACACTAAACAAAATATCAGGATTAAATTTTATTATTTCTTCGACAGTATAATTAATTTTTTTTCTGATTTTAAATAAGTTTAAAATCACACTAGTAAATCCGAAATAGGTAATTTCTTTTAGGTCAAAAATTGAGTTAATGCCCAATTTTTTTAAATTTGTACCACCTACTGATAAATATTCAATTTCAGAATTTATATATTTAAGTTTTGAAATTACTGTCGATGCTAATTTATCACCTGAAGGTTCGCCTGTAATAATAAAAATTTTTTTCATATAACCTGAATAAAGATATTGTTTTTATTTGCATAATTAATTGATTTTTTTTGATCTAAAAAAATATTTTGATTAGATTTAAGGACTATTCCTTTTAGATTTGCTTTTTTGCAATCTTTTAATGTATCATAGCCAATCGTAGGTAAGTCTGCCCTAAGATCTTGTTTTTTTTTTGGAAATTTTATTAAAATTCCTTTTTGGATTTTATATTTCTTAAGTTTTTTGATCATTTTTTTTGTTCCGCTCGATGTCTCTTTTTTAACAATCTTATTATCAATAGTAACTATTGCTTGCGTATGATTATGAGGACTTAATTTATTTAAATAATTAATTCCATTTTTTATTTCTAACATATTATTGGTAGAAGGTTTTAACTTTGTATAAGTACCCTTTTGTAATGTTAGTTCTGGATTAAAATAATTTAATTTAATTACACTAATTTTGTTTTCACTTAAAATTTTGATTAATTCTTTTAATATTGCAGCATCTCCTAAATTAAAAGCTTTAATAATTCTTGGTAGATAATACAAACCTTTAAAATCCATTCTAAGCCTTGAAATTTTTGGTTTATCTATTTTACCAGCAAATAAGACCTTTTTACATTTTTTTTTGTTTATTAAACTTAATATTTCACCAAACTTTCCTATATTGATGAAGTAATTATTTTTATCATTTTTGAATAAATTATTTTTTGTCAAATCAACTATAAAATACTTTTTATTATTTTTTTTAACAGTTTTTAAAATATGTGATGATAGATCAGTACTACCTAGAAAAAGTCCAATCATTTTATTTTATTGTAGGTGTACAAATTGGTCTTCTCTTATCTTTATTTATGAATTCGATTATTTCCATAACCAAATTATTTTTTATTATGTCACTTTTTAAATTTTTTAAATTTTCTGAAAGGTTTTCTGTTCTAAATATATATTTGTATGCATCAGTTAAAGATATGATATCTTTATTTGGAATATTTAATCTTCTAAGACCAACAATATTAATTCCATTTAAAACATTTCTATTTCCTGTTGATAAAGCATAAGGTATTATATCCCTAGAAACACCGGTCATACCTCCAATCATTGCCATTTTACCAATTCTTGTAAACTGATGAACACCACAATTCCCTCCTAAAATTACATTATCATCTATTTCTGCATGTCCGGCTATTGCTGTATTATTTGCTATTACGATTTTATTACCTAATATACAGTCATGAGCTATATGTGCCCCTATCATTAATAAATTTTTATTGCCAATTTTTGTTACTCCCCCACCTTGCGCTGTACCTGGGTTGATTGTTACGTATTCTCTAATTGTATTATTATCGCCAATATTAAGTTTTGTTATTTCTCCGTTATATTTCATATCTTGTGGATCATTTCCTAATGATGCAAAAGGATATATTTTATTATTTTTACCAATCTTAGTTTGGCCAACTATGCTCACATGTGACTGAATTATTGTATTTTCTCCGATCTGAACGTTTGGACCAATGATTGAGTAAGCTCCAATTTTTACATTATTAGAAATAATTGCTTTTTTATCTATTATTGCAGTTTTGTGAATCATTTGTTTTGTTTTAAAAAAGTTCGCAGGTTTTTGGCAGGATAACCCATTACTTTTGTATTATCTGGCACATTTTTTATTACACCGCTACCACCACCAATTTCAACATTGTTGCCAATTTTAATATGTCCAGAAATGCCTACTTGACCACCAATTTTTACATTATTTCCTATTACAGAGCTTCCTGCTATGCCAACCTGTCCTGCAATAATTGAGTTCGATCCTATTTTAACATTATGTGCAATATGAATTTGATTATCTAAAAAGGTATTTTTTCCTATTAAAGTATTAGACATAGAACCTCGATCTATAGTTGCACCACATCCTATTTCACAATTATCTTCAATAATGACTAAACCTATGTGAGGATATCTTAAATTATTTTTGTTTAAAGGGAAAAAACCAAATCCATGCTTTCCAATAACACAATTGTCTAAAATTTTAACCTGGTTTGCGACTATTGTATTTCTAATTATTGAGTTGGAGCCAATAAAACAATTATTCCCTATTGATACATTTTTCTCAACAATAGTATTATGACCAATTTTACAATTTGAACCAATTGAAACATTTTCTCCAATTAAAACATTTTGACCAAAATTAACTGAGTTTTTAAATTTTGTTTCTGATATATTAACAACTGTATTATCAAAATAATCATTAATTGAATCTGGATAGAACATAGATGTAATTATTGAAGTTGATAAAAGAACATTGTCTACTTCTAATGCAAAAGTTGATCTCGGCAATTCCTTTTTTAAATTACTATTTGTAATACAAAATGATGCTTTTGTTTTGTTTGCTAAATCTTTGTACTTATTGGAGTGGAAAAAAGTAATTTCACTTTTTTTTGAATGAGCTAAATCTTTGATATCTGTTATATTTTGACTAGATATCACTTTATTTGGTTTTAAATTCAGTATTTTATATACTTCTAGAGCTTTAATTGGACCATAATTTTTAAAGAACGGATTATTCATAAGAGCTTTTAACCTAGCAATCTCTTGTACGTTATCAAAAAATATTGCTATTTATTTCTTATCTACAATTGTTGCTGACCAAATTGCATCTGCCATTTTAACTGTATTCACATATGCTTCTCCCTTATATTTCCAAACACGGCCATGAGATCTTAAAGCTTCAATTTTCAAAATTAATTTACAATCAGGTATAACAGGATTTCTAAAACGTGCCTTTTCTACCCCCATTAGGAAAACTAATTTATTTTCGTAGGTCGCTTTATCTAATCCATGAGCAGTTAGTGCCGCTGCAGCTTGTCCGAATGCCTCCACTATAAGTACACCAGGCATAACTGGTTGATCAGGGAAATGTCCTTGTACAAAAAAACTGTTTTTTTTAACGTTAACAATTGCTGTCGCTGAAAATAATTTTTTAATATCTTTCAACTCATCAATTAATAACATTGGTTCTCTATGAGGCAATAGTTTTATAATGTCTTCTTTTTTAAGTTGTGTCATTTTTCATTAATTAGTTTTAAAATATCTTTAGATATATCATTTTTATTATTCGCCATAACTATATTTTTTTTATCTAATATTATATGAATTGAGTTTTCCTGCATAAAATTATTCATTATTTCATTTAATTTAGCAAAGAAAATATTTAATTCTGAGTTTTTAGTTTCTTCAAATAATTCGATTGTTTTGGTTTTTTTTAAATTATAATTATTGACCTTATTTTTGA
>CACMYE010000028.1 GCA_902617825.1 uncultured Pelagibacteraceae bacterium
TATTTTCTTTCCAATCATTAAAGTAGTACTGATTATAGAAAGATTTTATAAGATCATTTTGCGATCTGATGACAAAAATTACTTTAACATCACCAATCTTAAAAAAAATCTCTTTTAATCTTTTAATATTTTTATGTGGATTATTTTGGCTTTTTTTTTCAAAAAAGCTGAATTTTAATAAATCTTCTATTGATAAAATATTAATTTTATTTTTTTCAAATTTAGAAAAATAATAATTTATAATTTTTTTTTTATTCTTTTGAAAATCATCATATCTACTATTAGTTAATAAGTTTTCCATTTGATGATCTTCCAAACTATACGGTCTTCCAATAAAATTTTGAGATAATTTATTTAAAAAATTATATTGTAAGAAAGTACTTCCAGTTTTTGGATAACCAATATGAAGATAAATTTTCATTTTAAAAAAGATTTTATTTTAGTTACAGAAATAAATGAACTATCATCAGACCCAAAAATATCTAATAATATATATATTAAAGAGGCAAATATCAAAATTATTGATAATGAAATAATATCATTTCCCAAATAGTTTATACCTTGCCAAATCACAAGACCCATGATCAAAGATCTTATTAAAATTTTTATAAATTCTTTAAATGGAAACTTATATTTCAAAATATTTTGACTAATTTTGTAAGAAATTATTGCTAGCAAAGAATTCGAAAAAAAACTTGCTAATGCTGAACCTAAAATTCCAATCTTTGGAACTAATATAAAATTAATAAAAATATTAATTCCAGTCACAAATAACATTATTATTGGCGCATCAAAACTGCCACGTTCTAGTAAAACTATATTGTAAGTAAATTGATAAAAACCAAAAATAGCAATATTAAAACATATTAGAAATAACACTTGTGGCGAAATAAAATAATCCTTAGTGGTCAGTACTTGCAAAAATTCAGATCCTGCTATGCCTATAAATACTAAAAACGGTAATGTTAAAGCAAAATATGCTGTAAAAATTTTTTTTAAAAGAAAGGTAATATTATCTTTATTTTTATTTAACCATTTTTTTGATAATTCCGTAAATAATATAAAATTTATAGTACTATGGAAAAATGTTATTATTGTTGCAAGTGAAAAAGCTGCAGAGTAAATAGCTAATACTTCTAATCCAAGAAAATGTGCTATAAAAAATCTATCTGCAAAATTATGTATCATAATTAGCATTATAAATGGTACTAAGGGAAACGAAAATTTTAAGATTTTAGACCATTCTGATCTACCTTTGTTAAGCCCTACTCTAATCATAGAGATTAAATTTATTTCCCAAAAAAATAATCCAAAAGTAATAAAAAATTGAAATACTACAAAAGACCAAAAAGCATAATAAAAACTATTGTCAATTCCTATTAGTACTAATGTTATGATTGCTAATCTCCAGACACTCTTTGCTACTAAATATATCGAAAGATTATTTATACGATCAGATATTCTTAGTAGTGCAATTAAAAATTCAAATAATAACTCTGATAACAATAAACCAACAACAATTGGTATATAGATGCTAAGTTGATAATCTCCAAAAATTAAAAAAGCTATATATTTGTTAAATACTAAAGATAGAGAAGCTAGCATACAAAATAAAATTAATATCAATGTCATCATAAATACTATTACTGAATTCTCTTTTTTATTTTGGCTAGTCCAATTTGGAAAAAATTTTACTACGGTTGTCTCAAATTTTAGTAAAATGATCGGTGTTAAGATACCGGTTATTAAAATTGACTGTGTCCATATAGCGTATTCTTCTTTTGTAACTATTTTAGTTAAAATTGGTAAAAGAAAAAAACTCACTAAACGCTCAGCAAATCTTGCTGAAGCGTAAGATAAGGTGCCTTTCATCAGATTTTAATATTATACGATTTCATATTTAAATATCATTTAAGGTTTTTGCGATATATGAAATATTATCTTCAGTTAAAAATGCGTTCATGGGCAAGCTTAGAACGCATTTGGATGTTTCTTCTGCTACAGAAAAATTATTTTCTTTGTGGTTTAAGTATTTAAAACATTCCTGTAAATGTAAAGGTATAGGATAATAAATTGCAGTTGGAATATTTTTATCTTTTAATATTTTTTGAACATTGTCTCTGTTTTTTACTCTTATTGTGTATTGTCCCCAGCTAGTCGTACGGTTAGATTTTACAATTGGAATTTCAATATCGTTTTTGATTAATTCTTTATACTTTTTTGCAATATTTTCTCTTTCTATTAATTCATTCTTAAAATATGGTAATTTTGCTTTCAAAATTGCTGCTTGTATTGTATCTAGACGACCTCCTATTCCTAAGTATTTATAATAATATCTTTTGTCTTGACCATGAACACGCAACATTTTAATTTTTTCTGCATATTCTTGGTTGTTTGTAAATACGGCCCCACCATCACCATAACAGCCAAAAGGTTTTGAAGGAAAAAAACTTGTAATAGATATATCTCCTAAATTACTATCCATCTTATCATTATATTTAGAACCAAAACTCTGAGCTCCATCAATGATAACTTTTAAGTTATGAGTTTGAGCAATGTTTTGGATAACCTGCATATCAGCTGGCTGGCCAAACAAACTCACTGGCATAATTGCTTTGGTTTTTTCAGTAATTACTGCCTCTATTTGATTGGCATCAATATTAAATGTATCTCTTTCAATATCTACAAATATCGGTTTAGCTTTGAGAGAGGCTATAGACTCTGCTGTTGATATAAAAGTAAAAGGTGTAGTAATTATTTCGTCACCTGGTTTAATATCAATAGCCATTAGTGCTAGTAACAAAGCATCACTACCATTTGAGCAAGTTATAGTAAACTTAGCTCCAGTAAATAAGGATAACTCGCCCTCAAGCTGTTTTACTTGATCTCCCATAATATAATTGGATTGTTTTAATACTGAATGAATACTGGCATCTATATCCAATTTATATTTTTGATATTGTGTTTGCAGATTTGCAAAATCGATTTTCATACTATTTTTTGCTTACTATTAATTGGTCTTTTTTTAAAACATATTTTTGGCCAGTATGTTTACAAATTGTTTCAGCGTTTCCTGAAATTGGTAAATTTAGTTTTTCACCATACTCACTCATCCATCCAATTTGTCTCGCAGGTAACCCAGCCATAAGTGCGTAAGCAGGGACATCTTTATTAATAACTGCTCCAGCTGCAACAAATGCAAATTTTTCTATAGTAATTCCACATATAATAGTTGAATTTGCACCTAGAGTTACACCTTTTTTTATAAAAGTATCTTTATATTCATCTTTTCTGCTAATCAATGAGCGAGGATTGTAAACATTTGTAAAGACCATGCTAGGCCCACAAAAAACACCCTCATCTAAATAAACATTGTCGTAAATTGAAACGTTATTTTGTATTTTGCACCTGTTACCAATAATAACTTTATTTGCAACGTATACATTCTGTCCCAATGAAACTTCAGAACCAATTTCAGCACCTGCACATACGTGTGTCCAATGCCAAATCTTTGAGTTAGCGCCTATTTTAGCACCTTCTTCTACAATTGCAGTTTGGTGTACTTGATAATTCATATTATTGCTCTAATGGAAGAGAGACAACTTTACCATCTTTTGCTGAGAGATAAGCTGCTACTAAAACTTCTAATGATTGCAAACCTTCCCTGCCATCTGTTTCTGGTTCGGCATTACCTCGTAAAACTTCAATAACATTCTCATAAAACAAAGGATGGCCGAAACCATAAATTGATGTTGTTTGATAATTTACTTCTTTAATTTTACTATCATAATCTTTAGCTTCATCAAACTCCCAATGTTGAATATCATTGACGGCTACACCTCCAACTTTTATAGAACCTTTCTCTCCAAGAATAGTAATACTTGCCTCTAAATTTTTAGGATATGTTAGCATTGTAACACTTGCTGATCCAATTGTTCCGTTTCGCCACTTAATATTAATAACACCTGTATCCTCCACTTCTATATCTCGTGTAGTACTTATCATTGATTGAACCTTATCAATTGGACCAATTAACCAATCTAGTAAATCGATATAATGCGAAGCCTGATTCATTAAAGCTCCGCCATCAAATTCCCAGGTACCCCTCCAGGGCGCTTGGTCATAATAAGATTGTGGTCTAGACCAAAACACATTTAAGTGCACCAGATGAATTTTACCAAAACGGTTTTCTTTAATTGCTCTTTTGATTAATTTAATTGTGGGATTATTTCGATTTTGCTTTACTACAAACAATCTTACACCTGCTTGGTCACAAACTTTTACCATTCTAATACCATCATTCCAACGTGTAGCCATAGGTTTTTCAGTCATAATATTGATACCCTTTTTAGCACAAGTCTCTGTTTGTTCTGCATGTAAACCACTAGGTGTACAAAGAATAACTAAATCTAGATCTACTTTTTCAATCATGTTAGTTAGATCTAAATATCCCTTAATATTATATTTTTTCTCATGAGTATTTAAAACTGACTCGTCATCATCACAGATGGATACTAATTCAATATTTTTTTGATGTTTTGAAATAGACTCAAAATGATTTTTCGATATTCGACCACATCCAACAATAGCTGCTTTAATTTTTCTATCTTTAATAACTGGATAACTTTTCATATGATTTTTTTAAATGCATAAACAATAATAAAAATAATATACATTATTAATTTAATTTTTGTTTAAAATTAAATGTTTAATTATAAATTAACGACAATCTATTTGCTCGGTTTATTTAGAATTGCAAAAAAAGTTCTGATAATAATGTACAAATCTAACCAAATATTCCAATTATTCATATACCACAAATCATGCTCCATTCTTTTTCGCATCTGCTCATCTGATGGTTTGCTACCTCTATAACCATGTATCTGTGCCCAACCAGTTATTCCTGGTGATGTTTTATTTCTTTTTAAAAACTTTTTAAAAACTTTTGAGTAGCTTAAATCCTCCTGAAATTCATGGGGTCTTGGTCCAACTATAGCCATATCTCCTTTTAATACGTTGAAAAATTGAGGAATTTCATCTATGTGTAATCTTCTTATAATTTTACCAACTTTAAGAGTAGTTTTTTTTAAATTTTCATCATTAATTGTCTCTTCTAACTCATTCTTTTTTAGAGTTCTTAATTTATGGAGATTAAATCTTCTACCATCCCATCCGGAAACCTCTTCCGTAAAAAGAATAGGGAAACCATTTTCAATAATAATTAATATCATAGCTATTATAAATATCGGCGATAACAATATAAGAAAAAAGATAGCAAGTATTTTGTCTAAAAAAATCTTTATAAATAAATTAAAACCATAAAATCTTGATGTTTGATAATTGCTGAAACTGTATTTATTATTTATTAATTTGTCAGATGGTAGAATTGATTTATTTTCAAAATTATCTTTAATATTTACAATAAATATATCTACTGAAAATTTTATCACTAAATCTAAGTAATAATTTACTAAACCTTTCTCTTGATTATCTAATATCCAAATTTGACCTAACTCATGGTACTCTAGAATAACCCTTATCTCTGTATCCTCTGTAAAAACTGGGATTTTTAAAAGTCTTTTTGCTTCATCTAAGGATGTCTCATCAGTGTATTTAATAAGACAACATTTATATATATTTATTTTATCTTTTTTTTCTTTTAAAATTTTCTCTATGCTATCAACACTCCCTACCAGCATTATATTTCTTTGGATTGTATTATTTTCTATAAGCAAGTTATAAAAGTGATCTGAAAATTTTCTAAAAATAAATATATTAATTATAGTAAGAATTAATAAATAAATGATATTAACATTTAAATTAAAATCTATTTTAAGAAGAAAAAATATATATATAGTAAATGGTACTGAAATAACTAATGGTATAATGTCATTTATTAAAAATATAAAAAAATTCGCTGTATATCTTTTTTTTATTGTGCCAAAAACAAATGAAAATATTAAATAAGAAATTGTAAAATATAAAGATAGATAAAAATATTTTGATGTTAAATAAATATTGAAATTAAATAAATCATAAATTGAATTAGACTCTAAAATTGAAAAAATGTATATAGATAAAAAAACTGAAAGGCTTTTCCAAAAAATTGATAGATTTATATAAACTACATCATTTACTTGAAAAATTTTTTCCAATTTAAACATTAATTATGCTTTGTTGTAATAGTTTGAAGAGTAATTATAGTTATAATTATAGTTATAATAACTGTCTTTTGATGTATCTAAGTCGTTAATAACAATTCCATCAATTTTTGCTCCCACATTTTGTATTTTTTTCATTGAGGACATAAAGGCTAAAGTTCTAGAAGAGTCTGATCTAATTATAAATAGGTTGTGGTCTGCTGCTTGAGTAAGAATTAGTGTGTCAGATACAGGTTGTACGGGTGGTGAATCGATTATCAAATAATCATATTCCATTTTTAATATATCAAAAAACTTTTTAATCTGATCTTTATTGACTATATCCGACATATCAAATCTTTTTGCACCTGAGGTTATAATTTTTAATTTAGTGCCTGGCACTGTAAAAAGAGTATCTTTGAAAGCAATCTTTGAAGAAATAATTTCACCTAAACCATATATTTCTTTATCAAATTTATAAAAACTATTTAAAACTGATGGTCTTCTAATATCTGCCTCCACAAACAAAACTTTATAATTTTTTTCTAATGATAAAGCCATGTTAAAAGCATAACTTGTTTTTCCTTCAGACGGATTACTTGAGGTTACTAAAAAACTTTTGTTTTTTTCAAATTTAGCTTCAATAATTGTTCTTGAAGATCTAATAGCTTCCGAAAAATTAGACTCACTGTCCTCTAAAAAGTTTTGTAAAATATGATAGCCTTTTTTAATATCTGTAACTTTTGGTAAAATTCCAACTTGTGGAATATTTAAATGATCTAAAGCCTCTGGAGTATTGATAACTGTTGAATTCATATTTCTAAATAATATCAATGCATAAAAACCAAAAAGAGATGCTATTAACGCTGAAATAAAGTTTTTTAATGGTTTGGGAGTAAATGGACTCACTGGTAAGTTAGGTTTTTCTATAATTTTAAGTTTTGAAATTTGTAAATTTTGTGCCTCGTTAGTTTCTTTTTGTCTTTGTAAAAAGGTTTCATAAAGTTTTCTACTACTCTCAACTTCTCTTGAAAAATTTAGCATACCAGCTTCTTTTTCCTCTATAAGTCTTAATTCTTCTTTTGCATTTTCTAAGTCTTTATTTGATAATTCTATAAAATTTTTAAGATTACTAAGTTCGAAAACTTTTCTTTCAATCACATCTTCTAGAATATGTTTCAATTGATGTTTTAAACTTTTATCCAACTCGTATGCTTGTATAACTTTTGGATGTTTAGGTGTATAAATTAACAATAATGAATTAATATTATTTTTATTTGCAGATATATTATTTTCAATATTGGAAATTTCTTCTCTCTCATTAAGATCTTTAATTGATAAAAGGATATCGATATCACCATTTGCAGTTTTAACAGAATTTAAGTCATTTTCATGTTTTTGTTTTTCTTGTTTGGAAAGAAGAATATTCTCTGAAATAGATTTTATTTCTTTTATTTTTAGTTCTTTGACATTCCCAGTATCAACTAAATTATTTTCTCTCTTGTATTTTGCTAAATTTTTATCTGCTATATTCATCTGAACTTTAAGTTCTTTTAATCTCTCTTTGACTTTTAAATTTGCATAGTTAGTTGTTTTAATTTTACTATCTACTTCATAACGTTGGTATGAGCTAATAATATTATTTAATGCTAATTGAGATATTTTTGGATTATTAGAAACAAATGTTAAAACTAGTACATCACTATCTGTTAGGTTTCTAACTTTAAAATTTTCTTTGAGAATTAATTTTATATATTCTTTGTCAATGATTATTTTTTTTGTAAATATCCTGCTAAATACACTTCTTTCAACATTTGAATAAAGTTCTCTAAATTTTAGCTGATTTTTTTCATCATTTACAATATGTGCAATGACTTCATCACTCTCTAGAATTGCTATTAAATTGTTAACTCTATTTCCATTAGTAATGGTAGAATAAGCTTCATTAATATTTACAATTTTACTTTCATCTGGCTCTATAACTATTGTTGCTTCACTTAAATATTTTTTCTCAATATTAAGTGAAATAAAAAAAACGATCATGGACACTAAAAGTGAAGAAAATATTAAGAATTTTATATTTTTTTTTGCAATTAATAGAAAAAATCTCAGATCCGCTATATCAAATGCATCCAGTAATTCGCTTGTTTTGCTACTCATTTATTCAATATACTTAATTTAACTTAATTAAATATATAAAATAATTAGTACTAAATTTACACTATTATATTAGATTATTATTCAAACTTGATTCTATGCAAATGATTAAGTCACGATTTAATATGTTAAAATTTTGTTATAAAAATATTAAAAAAATACTTGTAATATTGTTCGTTTTTTCTCTTTGTACTGGTTGCTTGCCTGGTATTAACAAAAATATAAAAGACCAAAAAGGTTCAAAGTTATTGTCTGGAAATTATTCAATAAATGATATTACTATAGATATTATAAAACTTGATAATCTAAATGAAAATCAAATTAATAATTTTAATTCTTCAAAAGTTAAAGAACTTAAATATTCAATAAATGAATTTCCGAAGATTTATAATTACAAATATGCATACGTTTTAGGTACTTCTGACGTAATTTCTATAGATTTAACAGACACAGATGATATTGATGGAAATTACATCATTGATCCAGAGGGAAATATAGATTTACCATTTGTTGGAAAAATAAATATAAAAAATTTAACACTTGATGAAACAAAAAATAAATTAATATCTTTGTTAAAACAGTTCTATAAAAGCTATGATTTACAAATTAGGGTAGAAGAATTTAATAGTAGTAAAGTCTATATTTTAGGTGCTGTAAGAAATCAAACAACAATCAATCTTGATCAAAAACCAATAAAATTAATTGATGCTGCGATTCAAGCAAATTATAATCCCAATTCAGCAGATAAAAATTTTGGAAATAAAGGATTATTAAGAAGAGATGAACAGGTCTATAAAATTGATATAAATAAAATTTTTAAAAGTACGGATAATAAAGATAATTTTTATCTTAAAAAAGATGACGTGTTATTTGTCGATAGAAATTCTGATGCAATACATGTTTTTGGTGAAGTTACAAAACCTGGAATTTACTTTCCAAATTTAGATTACAATATCACGGAATTAATTTCTTCTGCAGGTATGAGTCAATTAACTGCAGATGCTTCTAAAGTATATATTATCAGAGAAGATTATAATTCTTTTTTAAAATTAAATATTTTTAAACTTGATATTACAAACCCTATAAATTTAGCTTTAGGAAAAAGATTTATGCTTAAACCTAAAGATATAGTATATATACCACCTACTAAACTTGTTAAATTAAACAGGATTATAAGTCTACTGCTACCTCAAACAGATTTGTTTAAATCTTACAATCCAATTATTCAAGAAGGTATGAAGTCAAGCTCTGATGATATTAGTGAATAAAAGTTAATCCTTAAATCTATATTTAAAATTGTTATTTCCCTCGAAGTTAGAACTAAGTAATAAAATAAATAAAACTTGAATTATTGGAATATGAAGAGAAAAATCAAAAATCAAAATAAAAGTAATTAAATAAAAAAGCACAAAATTTTTAAATGAAAAAAATTTTTTTTTATAAATTGAGGATAAAAGACTTGTTAAAATCAAAGTAAAACCGATAAGACCAAACTCACCAATAAATTCTATTAAATCAGAATGTGCGTGAGAAGCATAATAAGTTGATATATCATTAAAATTGATTTTAAATAAATTCTCAAAACTTCCTGCACCATAACCAAAAAGTATAAATTTCTTTGACTCTAATAAAGCAAATTTTGCTATTTCGGCTCTAGAAAAAGTATTGTCAGTTAAAGATGGTAAATACTGAAAAATTTCATATTTTAAAAAGGAGTATCTATTTAATAATTTTTCAGAACCAAAATAAAATCCCAAAATTAATACATCAAATAATACAATTATTATTAATGTGATTAAAAAAAACTTATTTTTTTTATCATTAATATGAAATGCTTGCAAAATATATAACGTGATCAATGAAATGAATAAAAAATTTCCTAGCCTTGAAAAGGATGTAATTATACCGATCGTAATTAATAAAAGAAATATTCTAATATAAACTTTATCAAAAAAATTATTCGAATTATCTTTTTGATATTGATCGATGTTTTTCAAATACTCAATTCCACTAAAAAAACACATAGTCAAAAAACATGAGAAAACTGTTCTATTAATAAAAAAACCTGTTGCTTGATTTTTGTTGACATTTTTTATCATCAAAAAATCAGGGTTACCAATCAAGTAAATATATATTGCAACACTTGCTGCAAACGCTCCTAAAAAGGATAAAAAAAATAATAATCTACTATGATGTCTATTTGTATAAAAGATCATTTTAAAAATAAAAACTAAGATCAACAAAGAGATAAAATTTAGTATCTGAAAAAAAGAATTTGAGGGTGATAATGATATTGAAGA
>CACMYE010000029.1 GCA_902617825.1 uncultured Pelagibacteraceae bacterium
AAAATTTATATTACTGACGGCATTCTTTGATTTATATTTTTTTGAGAGATTTATTACTTCAATTGAATTTGTCATTTAATATTTTGATGCCCTCTCTAACCGATCATTAATTGTTTGTCCTATCCCAATATTAGGAATTTTTTCTACAGCAATTTTTTTGTATCCTTTATTTTTGATTTTTCTTATGAGAGGATATAAATTCCTTGCAGCTTTGATCAAATTATTATTTTTACTAAGAAAAAAATAATTTTTGTAATTTGTTTTTCTTTTTTTTATTAATACAAATGCTTCTCCATCATTTGGTTTTTTTACATTCATCCTCAAAGGTATTCCAGGAGAATAATGAAGAGAAAACAGACCTGGTGAAATCTTGATCTTAGATTTATTCTTAATTAATATTTGTTTTTTTATTACTTTTTTAATTTTTAAAACACTTAAACCTCCAAGTCTTAATATTGATGGAGTATCTGCAAGGTTAATAATTGTAGACTCCACTCCAATTGAACATCTTCCCCCTTTAAGTATGTATTTTAATTTTTTTCCAAATTCTTCTTTTACATCGGAGGGCTGTACTGAGCTCAGTTTTGAGGAAATATTTGCACTTGGTGCAGCTAACGGATAACTTAAAACTTTAAGTAATCTTCTCAGCAGTTTATGCTTGGGAAATCTAATAGCAACTGTATTTTTATTATTGGTAACAAATTTTGATATTTTTGAATTTTTTTTTAATTTTAAAACATATGTTATTGGACCAGGTGAAAATTTATTATACAATTTTTTAAAATCCTCATTAATTATACAATCGTGTTCGAGAGTCTTGAGATTATAGTAGTGAACAATTAAAGGGTTGTTAGAAGGTCTTTTCTTTAATCTGAATATTTTTTTTACAGAGAAATCAGAATAAGCATTCCCAGCTAATCCATAAACTGTTTCTGTTGGTACTGCTATACATTCGTTACTGTCTAAATATTTTTTTGCTTTTTTGATATTTGATTGATTAGATTTCATGTAATAATTATTAATATATGAAAGAAAAAAATTTACCACTTGATTATCATCACAGCTCTTTAGAAGAGCTCACTGAAAAAGCAAATAGTATAATTGAGTCATTAGAGAGTGAAAAAAATTTAGATAATTCTGTTGATAGATATCAAGAGTTATTAAAATTAAATAATCTTATTGAAAAAAAATTTCAAAAAAATCTCAAATCTATAAGTGAAACTACAAATAATAAAATCAAGGAAATTGTAAAAAAAAATGAAAAATGAAGTTAATAAAATTGCAAAAGATACAAATTGTTTTTTAAAAAAATTTATTAATAATCAGAATAGCTCTCATCTTGTCAGAGCAATGAAATATGGTTTATTTCCTGGAGGAAAGAAAATTAGATCAAAAATACTAATAGACTTTGGTTCTTTATTTTCAATTAGATACAAAACTTTAATACAGATTGGTGCAGCAGTAGAATGTATACACGCTTATTCTCTTATTCATGATGATTTACCTTGTATGGATAATGATAAAATTAGGCGGGGAAAAGCATCAACACACATAAAATATGGAGAGTCTACAGCAGTGCTAGCTGGCAATTCACTTTTGATAATGGCATTTGAAATTTTATCAAACAAAAATTTAGATTTATCTGAAAAGATTAAAGTTAACTTAATAAAAAAATTATCTGAATGCTCAGGACATCTTGGTATAGCGGGTGGTCAATACCTAGATTTAGATTATGAGAAAAAAAAAAGTATCAAGGAATAAGATTATTGATATGGAAATTAAAAAAACAGGAATGTTATTTAGTTTTTGTTGTGCAACCCCAGCAATAATAAAAAATAAAAAAAATTTAGAGATTAGGTTTTTTGAAAATATTGGATCTGATATAGGCTTATTATTTCAAATTTCTGACGACCTAATTGACCATAAGGGAAATTCAAAAATAGCTGGTAAAAAAACAGGAAAAGATCAAAAAAAAGGTAAAGCAACACTTATTGGTTTACTTGGTTATAATAATGCAGTTAAATATTGTAATAGCTTAATAATAAATATTAACAAAAAATTGCAAAAATACGGTTCTAATTCAAAAAAAATAAAACAAACTTTGGAATATATTTTAAATAGAGATAGATGATACACAAAAGCACATTTTTAAAAGATATAAATTTCCCATCTGATTTAAGGAAAATTTCTGAAAAGGATTTACCAAAAGTTGCAAATGAAGTTAGAAATGAAATGATAGATGCTGTATCCCAAACAGGTGGTCATCTAGGTGCAGGCTTAGGTGTTGTAGAACTAACTGTGGCACTTCATTATGTATTTGATACACCGAATGATAAATTAATTTGGGATGTAGGACATCAATCATATCCACACAAAATTTTAACAGGAAGAAAAGATAAAATTAGAACATTAAGACAAGGTAATGGATTGTCAGGCTTTACAAAAAGAACTGAAAGTGAATATGATCCTTTTGGCGCTGCTCATAGTTCAACATCAATTTCCTCTGCACTAGGTATAGCTGAGGCAAATAAATTGGAAAACAAATCTTCAAATGTAATTGCAGTAATAGGAGACGGTGCGATGAGTGCTGGTATGGCTTATGAGGCAATGAATAACGCAGGTGCTTCAAAAACAAAAATGATCGTTATTTTAAACGACAACGATATGTCAATCGCAAAACCTGTTGGAGCAATGAGAACATATCTTGCAAAATTATTGACTGGAAAAATATACTTTAGTTTTAGAGAGACTGTTAAATTAATCACTTCTGCATTTTCAAAGAGGTTTAGTGCGAAGGCAGGAAAAGCAGAGGATTTCTTAAGATCTGCATTTACCGGTGGTACTATGTTTAATTCATTGGGTTTTTATTATGTGGGACCAATTGATGGACATGATTTATCAACTCTAATTCCAATTTTAAAAAATGCAAAGGACTCAAATCATGAAGGTCCAATTATGATCCATATTAAAACACAAAAAGGTAAAGGGTATAGTTACGCAGAAAAAGCCAAAGATCATTATCATGGAGTTTCGAAATTTAATGTAGACACTGGAGAACAGAATAAAAGTGGATCTAATTTACCATCTTATACAAAAGTATTTGCTAATACTCTTGTAAAGCATGCAAAAAAAGATAGTAAAATAGTTGGAATAACAGCAGCAATGCCTAGTGGAACAGGAATGGATGTATTTGGCAAAGAGTTTCCAAAAAGAATGTTTGATGTTGGTATAGCTGAGCAGCATGCGGTAACATTTGCAGCTGGTATGGCAACAGAAGGATACAAGCCCTATGCAGCAATTTACTCAACGTTTTTACAAAGAGCTTACGATCAAGTTGTTCATGATGTAGCTATTCAAAGCTTACCAGTAAGATTTGCAATTGACAGAGCTGGATTAGTTGGGGCTGATGGATCAACACACGCTGGTTCTTTTGATATTACTTATTTATCAACTTTACCAAATTTTATTGTAATGGCTGCAAGTGATGAAGCTGAACTTGTTAAAATGATAAATACTTCAGTAGATATTGATGATAGACCAAGTGCGATAAGATACCCAAGAGGAGTAGGTGTTGGAGTTGAACTTCCATCAATAGAAGAAAAAATTGAAATTGGAAAAGGAAGAATAATTCAAAATGGAAGTCAAGTATGCCTTTTAAGCTTAGGAACAAGACTTGAAGAATGCAAAATAGCAGCGGAATATTTAAAACAAAAAGGAGTTTCAACAACTATTGTTGATGCAAGATTTGCTAAACCCTTAGACGAAGAATTAATTATTAAATGTGCTAGAGAGCATGAAATTTTATTCTCTATTGAAGAGGGTTCAATTGGAGGATTCGGTTCGCATGTAAAAAACTTACTTGCTGAGAAAGGGATATTTGACAAAGGTTTAAAGTTTAGATCAATGAATTTACCAGACAAGTTTATTGAACAAGATACCCCCAATAAAATGTATGAAATTGCTGGATTAAATGCTTCTCAAATTTCTAAGAAAATTTTAGATATTTTATTTAACAAAAATTCTATCAAAGTTGTAAAAAATTAATTGTTCTACTGACACTGAGCTTTATTCATTAGATAATGATCTAATAAAACACAATTCATCATTGCCTCACCAACAGGTACAGCTCTAATTCCAACACATGGATCATGCCTCCCTGTAACAGATATTGTTGTATTTTTTCCAAATTTATCGACAGTATTTCTAGTTGTTAAGATTGAAGATGTTGGTTTTACAGCAAATGAAGCAATAATTTCTTGTCCAGTAGATATACCGCCCAATATTCCACCAGCATTATTTGACTTAAACTTTAATTTTTTACCTTTTTGTGAAATTTCATCTGAGTTTTGTTCACCACTTAGTTGTGCAGAGTTCATACCTGCACCAATATTAACTCCTTTAACAGCATTAATACTCATGAAACTAGCTGCTATATCAGAATCTAGTTTTGAGTAAATAGGTGCGCCCAATCCTACTGGAATTCCTCTCGCTCTTATTTCAATCACTGCACCACATGATGAACCAGATTTTCTTACTCCTAACAAATATTTTTCCCAAAGTTTAATCATCGATTTGTCGGGACAAAAAAATGGATTTTTTGAAATTATTTTGTCATTCCATTTGTTAGTATCGCACCCCAATATACCTAATTGCGTGACTGCACCAACAACTTTGAATTTTTTACCTAATTTATTTTGTAAGACCAACTTAGCTACTGCACCAGCTGCAACTCTTGATGCAGTTTCTCTTGCAGATGACCTTCCACCACCTCTATGGTCTCTAATTCCATATTTTTTGAAGTAAGTAAAGTCAGCGTGACCAGGTCTAAATTTATCCTTTATTTTTCCATAATCCTTAGATCTCATATCTTTATTATAAATAATTAAGGATATTGGTGTACCAGTAGTTCTACCTTCAAAAATTCCAGATAATATTTGAACTTTATCGTCCTCTTTTCTTTGTGTTGTAAATTTTGATTGTCCTGGTTTTCTCTTATCCAGTTCTTTTTGTATATCTTTTTCACTTAAGTTAATATTTGGTGGGCATCCATCAACGATACAGCCAATAGCAGGACCATGAGATTCACCCCAAGTAGAGAAACGAAATAGCTTTCCAAATGTATTAAATGACATTATTTATATTATATAGATTATTTTGTTTAAATTATGAATCAAAAAAACTCACTTGGGCTTAATAGTTGTTTTATGGATTTAGTTGATCCAATACATTTATTCGATACTTGGATGGAAGAGGCAAAAAAAACTGAGCCAAACGACCCAAACGCAGTAGCATTAGCAACATCAAATAAAAATAACGTCCCTTCTGTAAGAATGGTCTTACTAAAAGACTTCAATCAAAATGGATTTGTATTTTACACAAATTTAGATAGTCAAAAAGGACATGAATTAAAACAAAATCCAAATGTAGCAATGTGTTTTCATTGGAAAAGTTTACTAAGACAAATTAGAGTTAATGGCACAGTTTCATTGGTGCCCAATGAGGTTGCAGATAATTATTATAATTCAAGAAGTTATGAAAGCAGAATTGGAGCATGGGCATCTAGACAGAGTAAAGAACTAAAAGATAGAGAACAGTTAGATAATTCTATCGAAGAATACAAAAAAAAATATGCAGATAAGAATAAGGTTCCACGACCAAATTATTGGTCAGGATGGAACTTATCTCCCTCAAGTATTGAATTTTGGCTTGATGGAGATAATAGAATTCATGAAAGATTAAAATATACGAAAAATTCTAGAGGAGAATGGATCAGATCTCTTTTGAGTCCTTAAAAACTTCTAGATAAACTAAATGTTGTTAGATTTTTTAAAATTTCTTTTTCTTTAGTATCTTCAAAAGCACTCAATGAATTTGAAGCAAGATTAATATAATGTTGAGCTTTCTGGTAGCACTCATTTATAATTTTGTGCTTATTAATTAAAGCAATTATTTTATCTAAATCATCTTTATCTCTAGTATTTTTACTGAACATATTAATTAAGTTATTTTTTTCTTCGATCTCTAGCTTTTGATAAAGTAAAATTATTGGAAGTGTAATTTTTCCTTCAAAAAAATCTTGTCCTATTTTCTTTCCAAATAATTTAAGTTC
The DNA here is from genome assembly GCA_902617825.1 of uncultured Pelagibacteraceae bacterium. GTDB lineage: Bacteria > Pseudomonadota > Alphaproteobacteria > Pelagibacterales > Pelagibacteraceae > Pelagibacter. The sequence continues at coordinate 6,110 of CACMYE010000029.1, forward strand.
AGCGTTGTAATCAAGTGTATCATCAGCAATTTGGAAAGTAAGTCCAAGATTCCTACCATAAAATTCAAGTGCATCTTTTTCTTTTTTATTACTATCAGATAAAATTGCACCAACTTTTGTAGCTGCTGCAAACAATTCAGCAGTTTTTGCAGAAATAATTTTTAGATATGTCTCTTCCAACATATCGACTTCACCTTTGTGTTGAAGCTGTAAAACTTCTCCTTGAGCTATTTTTGATGAAGTAGATGATAATAATTTCAGAACTTCTATGTTGCCATCTTCAACCATCATCTCAAAGCATCTACTTAGCAAATAGTCACCCACTAAAACTGACGAATGATTATTCCAAACTTTATTTAAAGTTTCCTTTCCTCTCCTAACTTCACCCTGATCTATAACATCATCATGCATTAAAGTTGCACTATGAATTAATTCAACACATGCTGCTAAATTCACATCTCTTGAACCTTTTGTATAACCACATAATTTTGCAGATCCTAAAGTCAGAAGAGCTCTCAGCCTTTTGCCACCAGTTTTCATATGATAGTCAGTCATTTTTTGAACTAGTTCTACATCACTAATCAATTTAGTTTTAATTTTTTCCTCAGTTAAAATAAGCTTGTCATCAAGAGAATCTTTTAACTGAAAATACGAATTATTTATCTGATTTTTAAGCTGAACGACTGATCCCATATAAAATTAAAACTAGTATAATTAACTTTTATTTATTACTTATCAATTGACGCACCTTATTCTTCAATTATAAGTAGTCTTTATATTCAATTAATAATTCTATAAGAAATATTTATGTTCTCTTTTTTTAAAAAGAAAAAAATAGTAGCTCATTTAAAGCTTAGTGGTGTGATAGGAAATGCAGGAAAATTTAAACAAGGGATAGATTTTGCTGGCCAAGAAGAGATAATTAAAAAAGCTTTTTCATTGAAAAAAGCCAAATGTGTTGCAATTACTATAAATTCACCAGGTGGATCTCCTGTTCAATCCCATTTAATTTATAGCTTTATAAGACAGCAAGCAAAAAAAAATAAGAAACAAGTAATTGTATTTGCAGAGGATGTGGCTGCCTCTGGGGGCTATCTTATTGCATGTGCTGGGGACGAAATTTATGCAAACTCAAGTTCTATTATAGGATCAATTGGAGTTATTTATTCGTCATTTGGTTTTACAGAATTAATAAAAAAAATTGGTGTCGAGAGAAGAGTTCATACGGCCGGTAAAAATAAAAGTACTCTTGATCCTTTTCTTGAAGAAAAAAATGAAGATATAGAGAGACTTAAAAATATTCAGTTAGACTTACATAAAGATTTTATTGATGTTGTTGAAAAAAGTAGAGGCACTAAATTAAAAAAATCTGAAGTTGAACTTTTCTCGGGTGAATTTTGGTCAGGTAGTAAATCAAAAACATTGGGATTAGTAGATGGAATAGGAAACGCTCATGAAATCTTGAAAGAAAAATTTGGAGATGATGTAATAATTAAAAAATTTGAAAAGACCAAAGGATGGTTAAGTCAAAAACTTTCTTCCTCTAATCAAATAGATCAATTTGCAAATATTTTAGACGAGAGGTCAATCTGGCAAAGATATGGTTTCTAAAAATAAAAATAAAAATAAAAAAAAACAAAAAGCAAAATTTCAAACTTTTCAAGAAATTATTTTAAATCTTCAAAAATTTTGGAGTAAACAAGGGTGTATTATTCTTCAGCCGTACGACATGGAAGTTGGAGCTGGTACGTTCCATCCTGCTACAACTCTTAGATCGTTGGGTACCCAACCTTGGAAAGCCGCTTATGTTCAACCATCAAGAAGACCAACCGACGGTAGATATGGTGAAAATCCTAATAGACTTCAACATTATTATCAGTTTCAAGTTTTGATTAAACCTTCTCCTGAAAATATAAAAAAGCTATATCTAAATAGTCTTACTACGATTGGAATTCATCATAATGATCATGATATCAGATTTGTAGAAGATGACTGGGAAAGTCCTACATTAGGTGCAGCTGGTTTGGGTTGGGAAGTTTGGTGTGATGGAATGGAAATTACTCAATTCACCTACTTTCAACAGATGGCTGGTTATGAGTGTAAACCAGTTTCAGTAGAAATAACTTATGGTTTAGAGAGGATCTGTATGTTTACCCAGCAACAAAAAAATGTTTACGATTTATTATGGAATGATAAGGATATAAAATATAGAGAAGTTTTTCACCAGGCTGAAAAAGAGTTTTCTGCTTATAATTTCGAGCATGCCAATGTCGAACAATTATTCAAAATATTTGATATGCACGAGTCAGAAGCAAAATCATTAGTTGAAAAAAAGGTTTCTTTACCTGCGTATGATCAATGTTTAAAAGCAAGCCACGTATTTAACATTTTAGATGCTAGGGGAGCAATAAGTGTTGCGCAAAGAGCAGGTTATATTGGAAGAATTCGTGACATCACTAAGTCTGCTGCTGGGATTTGGATAGATAGTCAAAATTAAAGATGTCTGAGTTTTTTTTAGAACTATTTAGCGAGGAAATACCCGCAGGTCTTCAAAAAAATTTAAGGGAAAACTTATTGAAATCTTTTAATGATTTCTTTGAAGAGAAATTTATTTCATTTAAAAGAAGCTCTTCTTATTCAACTCCGAATAGATTGATTATATTGTTTGAAGGGGTTCAAAAACAAACGGTTCTGAAATCTAAGGAAATTAAGGGTCCCAGTACGAAAGCTTCAGAAATAGCCATCGAAGGCTTTATAAGATCAAATAAAATTTTAAATCAAAATCTTTATGTAAAAGAAACAGAAAAAGGTAGTTTTTTTTTCTTTAAAACAAAATCAAAAAAACTCTATACCCATGAATTATTAGAGGAGTTTATTCCAAAAATACTGGATAAAATTCAATGGAAAAAATCAATGCGCTGGGGGAATTTTGGTCTAAATTGGGGTAGACCATTAAAGTCTATTTTGGCAATATTAAACAAAAAAACACTAATTTTTAAGTTTCATCACATTCAGTCATCTAATTTAACTTTTATAGATAAAGATTTTGAGGAAAAAAGAAAAAAATTCTCTGATTTTAAGGAATATAAAAATTTTTTTAAAAGGGAAAAAATAATAATTGATCAAAATGAAAGAAAAAAAATTATTGAAAAAAAATTTCATTTTTTTTTAAAAAAGAAAAATATTATTATAGAGCGATCCCCAAAACTGTTGGAAGAAGTTGTTGATATAGTTGATCAACCTAACGTTCTTATTTGTCAGTTCGATAAAAAGTTTTTAAAAATACCTAAAGAAATTTTAATAATCACAATGCAATACCACCAAAAATATTTTCCGACTTTTGATAATAAGGGAAATATTACGAATGAATTTTTAGTTGTTTCAAACAAAAAAGATCAAAAGGGATTAATAAAGTTAGGTAACGAGAGGGTAGTAGAAGCAAGACTTACTGATGCAGAATTCTTTTGGCAAAAAGATAAATCCCAAAACTTAGTAAAACAAGTCTCAAGCTTAAAATCTATAAATTATTTTAAGGGATTGGGGAGTTATTTTGATAAAGTTCAAAGAATGAGAAAGGTTGGAGGAATGCTTTCAGATCAACTATTAATAAGTAAAGAAAAAGTAGAGTTGTCGGCCTCAATTTCCAAAGTTGATTTATTATCTGAACTGGTAGGCGAGTTTCCTGAGCTTCAAGGGATTATGGGTGGTTATTTTTCTGAAGCACAAGGTTTTGATAGGGATGTAGCACTATCAATAAGTGAACAATATTTACCTTTAGGGTCTGGGTCTAAGGTTCCAAAAAAACCTTTTAGTATAGCATTAGCACTATCAGATAAAATAGATACTCTTGTTGGTTTTTTTGGAATTAATCAAAAGCCATCAAGCTCTAAAGACCCATTTGCTCTTAGAAGATTAGCTTTAGGAGTAATTAGAATAATTGTCGAAAATAAAAATCACATTAAAATAAAAGATTTGATCAACTATTCAGCTACGCTTTATTCAGATCAGGGATTTAAATTTCAAAATAAACTTTTACAAAAAGAACTTTCTGAATTTTTAATAGACCGACTCAAATTTTATATGATACAAGAAAACATTCGAAATGATATTGTTCAAGCATCTATTAATTCACATAATTTAGATCAAGCTGTAATAATTTTTGAAAAGGCAAAATATCTGGATAAAATTATTTCTAAATCAAACGGATACGAAATAATATCATGCTACAAAAGAGCCTCAAACATTTTAGAAAGTGAATTGAAAGGACAAAATTTTGGTCTTTCAAATACAACCGACCCTAGTATTTTTAAAACAGATTTTGAAAAAAATTTGTTTAAAAAAATAAATGACTTAAAGAAATATTTTTCCTCAATTAATAAAGATGAGGTTTATTCTCAAACTCTATATAATTTATTAGACGCCAAAAAAGT
>CACMYE010000030.1 GCA_902617825.1 uncultured Pelagibacteraceae bacterium
AAGAATTGTTATTAAGGTTACTGAAGAGACAGAATTTAGCGAGTCTGGTGTTGATATTTATAATTTACAAAAATTTAAAAGATCAAATCAAAATACCTGTATTAATCAAAGACCATTAGTTAGAGTGGGAGATAAAGTTAAATCTGGAGATATAATTGCAGACGGACCCTCAACAAAGTTAGGTGAATTAGCATTGGGAAAAAATGTGACAGTAGCTTTTATGCCCTGGCAAGGTTACAATTTTGAAGATTCTATTCTTATTTCAGAAAGATGTGTAACTGATGATGTTTTTACCTCGGTTCATATAGAAGAATATGAAATTATGGCAAGAGATACAAAATTAGGTGAAGAAGAAATTACAAGAGATATTCCAAATGTTAACGAAGAGGCATTGAAAAATCTTGATGAGTCAGGTGTAGTTTACATTGGGGCAGAAGTAAACGCAGGTGATATTCTTGTTGGAAAAGTTACTCCAAAAGGTGACTCAGCATCAGGCCCAGAAGAAAAATTATTAAGATCAATATTTGGTGAAAAAGCTATTGATGTGACAGATACATCTTTAAGAATGTCTAGAGGAAGTAGTGGAACAATTGTAGATGTAAGAGTATTTAATAGACACGGTATTGAAAAAGATGAAAGATCAATAACTATTGAAAGAGCTGAGATTGAGGAAGTTCAGCAAGACAAAATAGTTGAAGAAGAAATCTTAGAGAGAAGTATCAAGCAAAGAGCAGGTCAAATTTTGTCTGGAACATCATTAGTTAAAAAAGTTAAAGATTTAGCTGAAGGGACAAAATTAGATTTTGAGGCCATAAGCAATCTTCCAATTAATGATGTTTTTAAAATTTTAAATGGAAATGCAGCAAATGAAACAACCCTTTTACAATTAAAAGATCAATACAATAAGGCCAAACAAGATATTACCGAAAGATTTGAGGACAAAGTTCTTAAAATTAGAAGTGGGGACGATTTACTTCCAAGTGTAATGAAAATGGTAAAAGTTTTTGTTGCTATAAAAAGAAGACTAAGACCTGGTGATAAAATGTCTGGTAGACATGGAAACAAAGGTGTAGTTAGTAAAATTGTACCAGTTGAAGACATGCCTTATCGTGAGGATGGTAGACCCGTTGATATAGTGCTTAATCCTTTAGGCGTTCCTAGTAGGATGAATGTAGGTCAGATTTTAGAAACTCACTTAGGCTGGGCTTGTAAAGAGTTTGGTGAAGAAGTTAAAAAATTAGTTAATGAAAACAGTAAAAAAATTGAAAAAACTGAAAAAATAGCAAGTTTCTTAAAATCTGTTTATGGAGAGGAAATCTTTAACGAAAAAGTAGATAAATTAAGTAAAAACGAATTTAAAGATTTGTGTGAAAATTTACAAAACGGAATAGCAATTTCAACTCCAGTATTTGATGGGGCGAAAGAAAAAAATGTTACAGAAATGCTTGAATTAGCAAAATTACCAGGTTCTGGTCAAACATATTTATGGGATGGAAGAACAGGTGAGAAATTTGATAGACCAGTAACAGTTGGAATTATCTACATGTTGAAACTGCACCATTTAGTTGAAGATAAAATTCATGCAAGATCAACAGGGCCTTACAGTTTGGTTACACAACAGCCACTTGGAGGTAAAGCACAGCTTGGTGGTCAAAGATTTGGTGAAATGGAAGTCTGGGCACTAGAGGCTTATGGTGCATCATACACCCTTCAAGAAATTTTAACTGTAAAATCAGATGATGTAGCGGGTAGAGTTAAAGTTTACGAGACAATCGTTAAAGGTGAAGAGAATTTTGAGTCAGGTATTCCAGAGTCCTTTAACGTATTAGTTAAAGAGATTAAATCATTAGCGTTAAATGTGGAGTTAAATTAAATGAAAAAAGAATTAACTGATCTATTTAAAAATACTGAAATTTCTGAGGCTCAAAATTTTAATAGTATTAAAATTTCTCTTGCTAGTCCTGAAAAAATTAAATCTTGGACATATGGTGAAATTAAAAAACCTGAGACAATAAATTATAGAACTTTTAGACCAGAAAAAGATGGTTTATTTTGTGCAAGAATTTTTGGACCAATAAAAGATTATGAGTGTTTGTGTGGAAAATACAAACGAATGAAATTTAGAGGAATAATTTGTGAAAAATGTGGAGTTGAGGTTACAAAATCAAATGTAAGAAGAGAAAGAATGGGCCATATTAATCTTGCTACACCTGTGGCACACATATGGTTTTTAAAATCTTTACCTAGCAGAATTGCACTAGCTGTTGATATGAAGCTTAAAGAAATAGAGAGAGTTCTTTATTTTGAGAATTTTATAGTCATTGAGCCTGGTTTGACTGGTTTACAAAAAAATCAATTATTAAATGAAGAGGAATTAGCAAAATATCAAGATGAGTTTGGTGAAGAGTCATTTACTGCAGGAATAGGTGCTGAGGCGGTTCTTGAAATGCTTAAAAATCTAGATCTAGAACAAGAGAGAAAAAATTTAATTAATTTTATTAAGGAAACAAAATCAAAAGTTAATGAAGAAAGAGCAATCAAAAGACTCAAACTGGTAGAGTCGTTCATTGAAACTGGTCAAAAACCAGAGTGGATGATTATGACAGTTGTACCTGTAATTCCACCCGAATTGAGGCCACTTGTTCCATTAGATGGTGGTAGATTTGCAACTTCCGATCTGAACGATCTTTATAGAAGAGTAATCAATAGAAATAATAGATTAAAAAGATTAATGGATCTTAAAGCTCCAGATATTATTGTTCGAAATGAAAAAAGAATGCTCCAAGAGTCTGTTGATGCATTATTTGATAACGGAAGAAGAGGAAGAGTAATTACTGGTACTGGAAAAAGACCTCTTAAATCACTTGCTGAAATGCTTAAAGGTAAGCAAGGTAGGTTTAGACAAAACTTATTGGGAAAACGTGTTGATTACTCAGGTAGATCAGTAATCGTTGTTGGTCCAGATTTAAAACTACATGAATGTGGTTTACCTAAAAAAATGGCTCTAGAGTTATTTAAACCATTCTTGTACGCAAGATTAAACAAATTAGGTTTAGCTTCAACAATTAAACAGGCCAAAAAACTTGTTGAAAAAGAAACTAATGCAGTTTGGGATGCACTTGAGCTAATTGTGAGAGAACACCCAGTATTATTAAATAGAGCACCAACACTACATAGACTTGGTGTACAAGCATTTGAACCAAAATTAATTGAGGGAGATGCAATTGAACTTCACCCTTTAACATGCGCAGCATTTAATGCTGATTTTGATGGCGACCAGATGGCGGTACACGTACCTTTAAGTTTAGAAGCTCAATTAGAGGCAAGAATTTTAATGTTATCAACTAACAATATTCTTTCACCATCAAATGGTAAACCTATTATCGTTCCAAGTCAGGATATGATCTTAGGGATTTATTATCTTTCGCAAGAGCCAGTTACTGATAAGCCAGCAGGATATTTTGTTGACTCTGACCAAATCGAATTTGCATTATCTTCTGGTCAGATAAAAGTGCACAGCACAATTATATCAAGATTTGAAACTGTAGATGATAAAGGAAATAAAAAATTTGAAAAATATACATCAACAGCAGGAAGATTTTTACTAGCAAATTTATTACCAAAAAATAGTAATATTAAATTCTCTTTAATAGATAGATTGTTACCTAAGAAAGTAGTTTCAGAAATTATTGACATTGTATTTAGATTTTGTGGTCAAAAAACTACAGTTATATTTTGTGATAAGTTAAAAGATTTAGGATTTAAGCATGCATTTAAAGCTGGGATATCATTTGGTAAAGATGATCTGGTAATTCCCGAGAGTAAAACACAATTAATTGATGACACTAAAAAATTAATTGCTGACTATGAAACACAGTATGCAGAAGGATTAATTACAAGAGGTGAAAAATACAACAAGGTTGTTGATGCTTGGTCCAAGTGTACAGATAAAGTAGCTGGTGAAATGATGAAAGGTATTTCTGCAACTGAAAAAACATCAGAAGGATTAAAAATTAATTCAGTATTTATGATGGCTGATAGTGGCGCAAGAGGTTCTGCTGCCCAAATGAAGCAATTAGCTGGAATGCGAGGTTTAATTGCAAAACCATCTGGTGAAATCATTGAAAGTCCAATTATTTCTAACTTTAAAGAAGGTTTAACAGCTTTAGAATATTTTAATTCAACTCACGGAGCAAGAAAAGGTCTTGCTGACACCGCTCTTAAAACTGCGAGTTCTGGTTATTTAACGAGAAGACTTTGTGATGTTGCACAGGACTTAACAATTACAAAAGTTAAATGTGACAGCCCAGGATTTATTGAACTTTCAGAGATTTTAGAGGGTGGAAATGTTGTTGTAAGTTTATCTGAAAGAGCATTGGGAAGAGTAACAGCTGCAGATGTTAAAAACCCATTAAGCGGTGAAGTAATAATTAAAAAAGAAGAAATGATTGATGAAGCTGGCTGTGATAAAATTGATGCTGCTGGAGTAAAATCAATTAAAGTTTATTCAGTAATGACATGTAGTTCTAAAGAGGGTGTTTGTGCAACATGTTATGGTAGAGACTTATCTAGAGGCAAGATGGTCCATGTTGGTGAAGCTATTGGAATGATATCTGCACAATCAATCGGTGAGCCAGGAACTCAGTTAACAATGAGAACTTTCCACGTTGGTGGTACAGCATCAGTAAAACAAGATTCTCAGATTGTCACAAAGAGTGAAGGAACTTTGAAGATTTTAAACTCAAATATTTTAGAAGACTCTAAGAAAAACTTAATTGTTATGGGAAGAAATACTCAACTTTCTATAGAAGATGATAAAGGAGTTCAAATAGCGGTTTACAAAGTTGCTTATGGTTCAAGATTATTTTTTAACAATGGAGATAAAGTTAAAGCAAATACAAAAATTTGTGAATGGGATCCATATACAACACCAGTTATAGCTGAGAAAAGCGGTGAAGCTAGTTTTGTTGATTTAATTGATGGTGTTTCTATTCAAGAAACTACTGATGATGCAACTGGAATATCTTCTAAATCAGTAATTGACTGGAGAGGTCAATCAAAAAGCACTGATTTAAAACCAAGAATTACTTTAAGAGATGAAAAAGGAAATGTAATTAAAAAAGCTGACGATAATGAAGCTAGATATTATTTAGTTCCAGATTCAATTTTATCTATTAAAGATGGGCAAAAAGTTTTTGCAGGAGATGTTATTGCGAGATTACCTAAAGAGACCACTAAAACAAAAGATATTACTGGAGGTCTCCCAAGAGTTGCTGAACTATTTGAAGCAAGAAAAGCAAAAGATAGTGCAATTATTGCTGAAAATGATGGTCAAGTAGTTTTTGGTAAAGAGGTTAGAGGAAAACAAAGAGTTTCAATTGTACCAGAGGATGGAGCCGAACCTTCAAATTATTTAATACCAAAAGGTAAACACATTAACTTTAATCCTGGTGAAAAAATTCAAAAAGGTGAATATCTTCTCGATGGTCAGCCATTACCACATGATATCTTAAGAATTCTGGGTATTAAAGAATTAACAGAATATTTCGTCAACCAAGTTCAAGAAGTTTATAGATTACAAGGTGTAATCATTAACGATAAGCACATTGAAACTATTTTAAGACAAATGTTGAAAAAAGTTGAGGTTAAAGTATCTGGCGATTCTTCATATTTGCCTGGAGAAATAATTGACAGAATTAAATTTGATAATGCTAATGAAAAATTAGTTGCAGATGGCAAAAATCCAGCTGTAGGTGAGAGAGTTTTAATGGGTATCACTAAAGCATCACTACAAACTGAATCATTTATTTCTGCCGCATCTTTCCAAGAAACTACAAGAGTGTTAACTGATGCAGCTATCAAAGGTAAAGTTGATCCATTAAATGGCCTTAAAGAGAATGTTATTGTTGGTAGATTAGTGCCTGCTGGAACTGGAAACATCAAAAATAAATGGAACAAAAAAGCTCTTGAAGACGATAATAACTTCTTATCCGAACAAGAAAAAATTGAGAGCCCAGAACCTTCTGAAACACAGGCAAATCAGTAAAAAAATCGCCTAATACTTGAACTTTTAGTTTGACAATGGTCAATTAATAAGTAATTTGGCGATGTTTTTGGTTGGAATGTAGTGCTTCTAACAGTGCTAAACGCTGCCACAAAATAACCTGTCAGTTATTTTCATCTAAAAATAAATTAATTAATTTTTTAAAATTTATGCCAACAATTAACCAATTGTTAAGAAAAAAAAGAGTCAAACAAGTATCGAGGAACAAAGTTCCTGCTTTACAGAAGCAACCTTTGAAGAGAGGTGTTTGTGTTAAAGTTTATACGACTACTCCAAAGAAGCCTAATTCAGCTTTAAGAAAAGTAGCAAGAGTAAGACTATCAAATGGTTTTGAAGTTACAGCTTATATTCCTGGTGAAGGCCATAATCTTCAAGAACACTCTGTAGTTCTAATTAGAGGTGGAAGGGTAAAAGATTTACCAGGTGTTAGGTATCATATTCTTAGAGGTAATCTTGATACACAAGGCGTTGCTAACAGAAAACAAAGAAGATCTTTGTATGGAACAAAAAAAGGTAAGTAATGTCTAGAAAAAAAACTCAACCTAAAAAAAACGTTGTTCCAGATCCCAAATTTAATTCGACAATAATTCCAAAATTAATAAACAATATTATGTACGATGGTAAAAGAGGTGTTGCTGCTAAAATTGTTTATGATGCAATCGATAAAATTAAAACAAAAAGTAAAGATGAACCAATTAATATTTTTAATGAAGCTATAAACAATATCAAGCCAACTGTAGAAGTTAGATCAAGAAGAGTTGGTGGTGCAACCTACCAAGTCCCAGTTGAAGTAAAAAGTAAAAGAGCACAAGCTTTAGCAATTAGATGGTTAGTAGATTCAGCAAGAAAAAGAAAAGATAAACATATGTCAGACAAAATCTTTAATGAGCTTTTTGATGCATATGAAAAAAAAGGTGCTGCAGTTAAAAAAAGAGAGGATGTTCATAAGATGGCAGAGTCTAATAAGGCTTTTGCACATTTTAGGTGGTAAATAATAATGGCTAGAACTCATACTTTAGATAAATATAGAAATATTGGGATCATGGCCCACATAGATGCTGGTAAAACAACCACCACTGAAAGAGTTTTATATTATACAGGTAAAAGTCATAAAATTGGAGAAGTTCATGATGGTGCTGCAACAATGGATTGGATGGAGCAGGAGCAAGAAAGAGGGATTACAATTACATCTGCAGCAACTACTTGTTTTTGGAATGATCATAGAATTAATATAATTGATACTCCAGGTCACGTAGATTTTACAATCGAAGTTGAAAGATCACTTAAAGTTTTAGATGGAGCTGTTGCAGTATTTGATGGTGTAGCAGGTGTAGAACCACAATCAGAAACTGTATGGAGACAAGCAGATAAATATAAAGTTCCTCGAATTTGTTTTGTTAATAAACTAGACAGAACTGGTGCTGATTTCTTTAGATGTGTAGATATGATTAGAGACAGATTAGGAGCAAAACCTCTAGTTCTTCAGGTTCCTATTGGTGCAGAAGCTTCTTTAACAGGTGTTGTTGATCTAGTAAAAATGAAAGCACAAGTATGGAAAAATGAGGCTTTGGGGGCAGAGTGGGAATATAAAGATATCCCAGATGATTTAAAAGAAATTTCAGGAAAATATAGAACAGAATTAGTTGAAACAGCAGTTGAGCAAGATGAAAAGCTTATGGAAGCTTATTTAAATGGAGACGAAATCAAAGAAGAAGATTTAATTAAATGTATTAGAAGTGGAACTTTAAATTTTAGTTTTGTACCAGTTTTAACTGGTTCAGCTTTTAAAAATAAAGGTGTGCAGCCTTTACTAGATGCTGTTGTACATTATTTACCAAGTCCAGTTGATATTGGTTCTATTAAAGGAACAAAATTAGGTTCTGAAGACGAGATGGAGATGAAATTTGATGACAATGTTCCTTTTTCAGCCCTTGCATTTAAAGTTGCTAATGATCCATTTGTAGGTTCTTTAACTTTTATAAGAATTTATTCAGGTACAGTTAAAACCGGAACTGCTGTTTTTAATTCATCTAAAGAAAAAGAAGAAAGAGTTGGAAGAATGCTTTTAATGCATGCTAACTCAAGAGAAGACATCAAAGAAGCTAATGCTGGAGATATAGTTGCTTTAGCCGGATTAAAAAACACCATTACTGGTCATACCTTATGTGATGAGGAAAATTCTGTTTTACTTGAACCTATGGAATTTCCTGATCCAGTTATTGAAATTGCAGTAGAGCCAAAAACAAAAGCGGACCAAGAAAAAATGGGTGAAGCTTTAGGTAGATTAGCAAAAGAGGATCCATCATTTAGGGTAACTTCTGATGAAGAGTCTGGTCAAACGATTATTAAAGGTATGGGTGAGTTACACTTAGATATAATTGTTGATAGAATGAAAAGAGAATTTAAAGTTGAAGCTAATGTTGGTGCTCCTCAAGTTGCATATAGGGAAACAATTGAAGCTGCATCTGAGGTTGAATACACACATAAAAAACAAAGTGGTGGAGCAGGACAATTCGCTAAAGTTAAGTTATTAGTTGAGCCACAAGAAGCTGGCAAAGGAAGAGAAGTCGAGAGTAAAATTAAAGGTGGAGCAATTCCTAAGGAATTCATTCCAGGTGTAGAGAAGGGAATTGAAACAATATCAGATGGTGGAATTTTAGCTGGTTTTCCAATGATAGATTACAAAGTAACTATTTTAGATGGACTTCATCATGATGTTGACTCAAGTGTGTTAGCTTTTGAATTAGCTAGCAGAGCTTGTTTCAAAGAAGCGTGTACAAAAGGTGGTTTAAAGTTATTAGAACCAGTGATGAGAGTTGAAGTAGTAACACCAGAAGATTATATGGGTGATGTCATAGGAGATCTAAATAGTAGAAGAGGTCAGATAAGCACTCAAGAGCAAAGAGGAAACGCAACTGTAATCACAGCAATGGTTCCTTTAGCAAATATGTTTGGATACATTAATAATTTAAGATCAATGTCACAAGGTAGAGCTCAATATTCTATGTTTTTTGATCATTATTCTAAAGTCCCTCAAAATGTACAAGACGAAGTAACTAAAAAGATTGCAGGGTAATTATGGAAAAACAGAATATTAGAATTAAACTTAGAGCTTACGATAACAAAGTATTAGATGCTTCTACTGAAGAAATAGTTAATACAGTAAAAAGAACCGGAGCTACAATTAAGGGACCAATTCCTCTACCAACAAGGATAGAGAGATACACTGTACTAAGATCTCCTCATATTGATAAAAAAAGTAGAGAACAATTTGAGACTAGAACACATAAAAGATTAATAGATATTATTGAACCAACACCACAAACAGTAGAAGCATTAATGAAGTTAGACTTAGCTTCTGGTGTAGATGTGGAAATAAAAATTTAATTATGAGTGAAATAGCTTTAATAGGTAAAAAAATCGGAATGACTAGAGAATTTTATAAATCTGGGCAGATAGTGCCGGTTACAGTTTTAAAAGTTGAGAAGGCTCGAGTAATTCAAGTTATTGAAGAAGAAAACCGTGGATATAAAGCAGTACAGCTTGGATATGGTAAGATTAAAAATTCGAAATTAACAAAAGCAATGAAAGGTTTTTTTGCAAAAAAAAATACTGAAGCAAAGAAAAAATTAAAAGAATTTAGGGTAAATGACACTTCCGTATACAAAGAAGGTAATGAGTTCGGTTTGGAAATTTTTAAAGATACTAAATTTGTAGACACAAGATCAAAAACTATTGGTAAAGGTTTTGCAGGTGCTATGAAAAGACACAATTTTGGTGGTTTAAGAGCTAGTCACGGAGTATCTATCTCTCACAGAGCACATGGTTCAACAGGACATAGTCAAGATCCAGGAAAAGTTTTCAAAGGCAAGAAAATGGCTGGTCATATGGGAGATAAATTAAGAACTATGCAAAATATTGAAATTATCAAAACAGATTTAGAAAACGAACTACTTTATTTAAAAGGATCAATCCCGGGTTCAAAAAATGCAGAAGTATTAGTCAAAGGTTCTGTAAAAAATATTAGTAAGATGACTATAACTGAAAAACTAGCTGCTGCTGAGCAAGCAAAAAAAACACCTGATAAAAAGAAAAAATAATGAAATTAGATAAAATTAGCATAGATGGAAAAAAAGATAGCATTGAGGTGCTAGATAAAATTTTTTCAGCAAAAGTTAACAATAAACTCGTTAGCAGCGTACTTTATAAAACAAATGCAAATTATAAAGGTAGACATGCAAAAACTAAGCAGCAAAATGAAGTTAGAGGCCCAACCTCAAAAATTTATGCACAAAAAGGTACAGGTGGAGCTAGACACGCAAGTAGAAAAGCTCCAATTTTTGTTGGGGGTGGTATAGCACACGGACCAAAAGGTGAACTTGCGTACAAAAAAAGAAAATTAAATAAAAATGAAAAAAAATTAAGTGTTGCATCACTAATTACTGAAAAAAATAATAATAAAGATT
>CACMYE010000031.1 GCA_902617825.1 uncultured Pelagibacteraceae bacterium
GCCGAAACAAAAAATTAAAGATTCAGCACATTAATAACAGATCAAGTTCAGAAGCTACGGGTAAATTAATTAAATACGATTCTATCCATGGAAAATTTAATGCTGATATTAAATTTGATGAAAATAATTTAATGATTAATAAACAAAAAATTTCATTTTCTCAAGAACCTAAGATCGAAAAAATTAACTGGAAAAAGTATGATGTTGACTATGTTTTAGAATGTACAGGTAAATTTAACTCAAAAGAAAAAATTGAAACTCATATTAAAAATGGTGCAAAAAAAGTGATTGTATCTGCTCCATGCAAAAATGCAGACAAAACTATAGTTTTTGGTGTTAACGAAAATACCTTATCTAAAAAAGATAAAATAATCTCAGCTGCCTCGTGTACTACGAATTGTTTGGCACCAGTTGTAGATGTCATTCACAAAAAATTTGAAATTGAAAAAGGTTTTATGACTACGATTCATTCATTTACTAGTGACCAAAGAATTTTGGACAATTCTCATAAAGATCCAAGAAGGGCTAGATCTGCAAGCCAGTCGATTGTTCCTACATCAACTGGAGCATCAAAAGCAATAGGTGAAATAATTCCAAGTTTGAAAGGAAAATTAGAAGGTGTGGCGATGAGAGTACCAACACCAAATGTTTCTCTTATAGAATTAGTTTTTTGTACGAAAAAAGAAATTAATATAAAAAAAATAAATAATGAATTTGAATTAGCCTCAAAAAGAAAATTAAAAAAAATATTAGAAGTTACGTATGAAAAATTAGTTTCTGTTGATTTCAATCATCATTCAGCCTCTGCAATCGTTGATGCGTCTTTAACAAGTGTGGTTGGAGCAAATATGGGTAAAATTTCAGCTTGGTATGATAACGAATGGGGTTTTTCTAACAGAATGTGTGATATAGCTGAAAATTTGCATAAAATCTCTTGATGAGAAGTATTAAAAACGAAACAAATCTTGGTGGTAAAAAAATATTACTAAGATTAGATTTAAATGTGCCTATAGTTAAAGGGAAAATAAGTGATACAACTAGGATAGATAAAATTCTACCTACTTTAAAATTTCTTAATAAACAAAAAGCTAAAATTATTATTTTATCACATGTAGGTAGGCCAAGAGGTAAGGCTTTAAATGAACTTTCATTAAAACCAATTTGTGAAAATTTAAAGGAACAATTAGGTTTAAATGTGAAATTAATTACACAAAACATAAATGAGGTTAAAAATAAGGATTTCTTCGATAATTTTGATGAGGAAATCTTAATGTTAGAAAATATTAGATTTTATGAAGAAGAAGAAAAAAATGATAATAAGTTTGCAAAGCACCTGGCAAGTTTTGGCGATATTTATGTTAATGATGCTTTCTCCTGCTCTCATCGTTCACATGCTTCAATTGTTGAAATTTCTAAATTCCTGCCTTCATTTTCTGGATTACAAATTGATTCAGAAATTGATGCCCTTACTAAAATTACCTCTAAAATTACGAAACCAATATCCTGTATTATTGGAGGATCTAAAATTTCGACCAAAATTGATATTATTAAAAATTTAATACCTAAATTTGATAATATTATTATTGTTGGAGCTATGGCTAATAATTTTATTGAGTACTTTGGGCACAATATTGGAAAATCTATTAAAGAAGAAAACTGTGACCTAATCATTGAACAAATTATTTCACTTTCGAAAAAAGAAAAATGTGAAATAAGTTTTCCAGAAGATGTGCTTGTATCTAAAGACTTAAATGGGTCATACAAAAAAAGAAAATTAAATGAAATTTTGAACGATGAAATGATTTTAGATATTGGCCCAAGAACTATTGATAAAATAACAAATATTATTGACTCTAGTAAGACCATATTATGGAATGGACCTGCTGGATATTTTGAAAACCCTAACTTTGCGAACGGCAGCATTGAAATAGCAAAAACAATTATTAAAAATAATAAATTAAATAAAATTTTTTCAGTTGTTGGTGGAGGAGACACAGTCTCATTATTAAACAGTATGAAGGCTGTTGATGGTTTTAACTTTGTTTCAACTGCAGGTGGAGCCTTTTTAGAATATCTTGAAGGTAAAAAGCTTCCTGGTATAACTGCGTTAAATCAATAAATGTCAGAGCTAAATAAAATTGCACTAAAAATAATTTCTAACGGTAAAGGTATACTTGCTGCAGATGAAAGCAATGGTACTATGACTAAAAGACTAGCAGCGGTAAATGTAAATTCTACTCCAAAAAATAGACTGTTGTTTAGGGAAATTCTTTTCTCATCTGAGTGCGTGAAAGATTGTATTGGAGGAGTTATTCTTTACGATGAAACAATAAATCAAACTACAAGTTTTGGAAAATCAATCCCCGACCTAATTTCAGCCTCAGGCGCTGTGCCAGGAATTAAAGTTGATACAGGTGCTAAAGAATTAGCAAACTCTCCTGAGGAAAAAATTACTGAGGGTTTAGATGGTCTTAGAGATAGATTGAAAAAATATTATGAACTTGGAGCAAGATTTACAAAATGGAGGGGAGTTTACTCTATTAGTAATAAATATCCAACTAAGCTAGCAATAAATAGTAATTCTCATGCACTTGCGAGATACACAGCTTTAGTACAAGAAAGTGGTATGGTTCCAATAGTGGAGCCTGAGGTGTTAATGGATGGAGAACATTCTGCAGATGTTTGTTTAAGTAAAACCTCAGAGATTATAAAAAAATGTTTTGAAGAACTAATCTTACATAAAGTTGATCTTTCAGGAATTATTTTAAAACCAAATATGATATTATCTGGCACTCAATCAAATGAAAGAATTTCTAGTGAAGAGGTTTCAGACAAAACACTTGAGTGTCTTAAAAACTCAGTTCCTAGTGATGTACCTGGGATTGCCTTTTTATCTGGAGGTCAGTCTGAGTTAGAAGCTACAGAAAATTTAAATTTAATTAATAAAAAAAACAATACTAATTTTATTATGACATACTCATATGGTAGAGCTCTTCAACAAAGTGCTCTTCAAGTATGGTCTAAAAATACAAAAGATGTAGAGGGAACTCAAAAAACTTTTAATCACAGAGCTAAAATGTGTACATTGGCTGCTAAGGGCAAATGGGTGAGAGAACTTGAGAGTAAATAAAAAGAAATTTATTTATCTTATTTCTCCTAATAAAATATATAAAAAATTTTTTAAAGATCTTCAAAAACTACTTGAAACAGGGAAAATTAGTTTTTTTCAATTGAGGCTCAAAAAATATTCCTTCAAACATAAATTTATGATTGGACAAAATATAAAAAATATCTGTAAAAAAAATAAAGTAAAATTTTTAATCAATGACGACCCAATACTTGCAAAAAGGTTAGGTGCTGATGGTTGTCATTTAGGTCAAAAAGATATGAATATAAAAGAAGCTCGGAAATTAATTGGCAACAAAATTATTGGTATTACCTGCCATAATTCTATAACTTTAGCAAAGGTAGCTATAAAGGCTAAAGCAAGCTATTTAGCGTTTGGAGCTTTTTATTCTTCTAAAACTAAAAAAACCAAATATGCAGCAAATATCAAAATTTTAAATAAGATAAAAAAAATTACTAAAACCCCTATTGTCGCTGTTGGAGGGATTAATTCTGAAAATTATAAAAAACTGTTATTGAACAATGCAAATTTTTTAGCTATCTCAGGCTACATTTGGAATAATAAAAAATATAAACCTTTAAAAGCTTTAGAAAGATTAAAATGAAAATTAATGCTGGCGAGATAAGAGTTGGAATGCTTTTGGAATATAAGAATGATTTATGGCAAGTTTTAAAAACTCAACATGTTAAACCAGGTAAAGGTGGTGCCTTTGCACAAGTTGAAATGAAAAGTGTAGGAAAAAATACAAAGTTAAATGAAAGATTTAGATCAAGTGAAACAGTGGAAAAGGCTTCTTTAGAGGAAAAGAAATTTAATTACCTTTATGAGGACGAAAATAATTATTTTTTTATGGACCCAAAAAGCTTTGAACAAATAGAAATTAAAAAAGATATAGTTGGAGATCAAGGGAAGCTTTTATCAGAAAATCTTGAAGTTTCTTTAAATTTTTACAATGAAAATCCAATTTCAGTTGAACTGCCTAACCAAGTAAGGTGTAAAATAGAGACAACTGATGCGGCTTTAAAAGGGCAAACAGTATCATCATCATATAAACCTGCAACTCTTGATAATGGATTAAATATTCAAGTGCCTCCATTTATTGAATCAGGAGATGATGTAATAATTGATTCAAGAAATTTAGAATACTTAAAAAAAATTTAAACATATGATCTCGATTTCCTCAAACCTTAATGTCATGATAAAGGCCGCAGAGAAAGCTTCTAAGTTACTTATTAGAGATTTTGGAGAAGTTGAAAAATTACAAGTATCTAAAAAGGGTCCTAGAGATTTTGTTACTAAAACAGATAAACGTGTTGAAAATATTATTATTGAGGAACTTGGTAAAACAAAAAAAAATTACTCTTTCCTTTCAGAAGAGATAGGTGAAATAAAAAATAAAGATGAAGAAAATATTTGGATTATTGATCCAATTGATGGAACAACAAATTTTCTTCATGGTATTCCACACTTTGCAATTTGTATTGCTTTGCAGTCAAAAAAAGAAATAGTCAGTGGTTTAATTTTCGATCCTATCAAAGATGAAATGTTTTTTGGTGAGAAAAATAGAGGGGCTTTCTTAAATAATCAAAGATTAAGAGTTTCAAAAAAAAGTACTTTAGATGATTGCTTATTTTCAAGTAATCATGAAGGATTAAAATACAGTAATTTAAACATGAGATGTAGCGGATGTGCTGCTTTAGATCTTGCATATGTTGCAGCTGGGAGGTTAGATGGTTTCTTTCATAACCAGATAAATCTATGGGATATAGCTTCAGGATCTTTAATGGTAGAGGAAGCAGGAGGTAAGATTAATAATTTTGATAAATTTAATGAAAATGGTATCAATATTAGAGCTTCTAGTGATGCGATTAATAAAAAAATGCTTGAAAAATTAAATAACTTTTAATTGTGTTCTAAATTTCTTTTGCTATAAGTCTCGTTATGAAAAAAGACCTACATCCAAACTACCATACTATAAAAGTAGAGATGACTGACGGAACCCAATTTGAAACTAAATCAACATGGGGTTCTGAAGGAGACTTATTAAAATTGGAAATCGATCCAAAATCTCATGCGGCTTGGACAGGTGGAAAGCAAAAGTTAATGGATAAAGGTAGAATTAGTAAATTTAATAAAAAATTTCAAAATTTTAAATCAGAAAAGAATAATTAAATGTCAAATGCACCTTTGATGCCTATGGCTACCGCTGTTTGGCTCGTAGAAAATACAACTTTAACTTTTAAACAGATTGCAGACTTCTGTAAATTACATGAGGTCGAGATTCAGGGGATAGCTGACGGTGAGGTAGCTAAAGGTATCAAAGCATACAATCCAATAATATCAGGACAGCTTTCTAGAGATGAAATTGATTTATCATCTAAGGATAATCATAGACCCTTAAATATTAAAAGTAGTGATATTGAAATATCTAATATTGAAAAAAAAATTAAAAAATATGTTCCACTGTCTAAAAGACAAGACAAGCCAGATTCAGCCTTATGGCTTATAAAACAGCACAATATTCTCAAAGACTCACAAATTGCAAAGTTGGTAGGTATTACAAAAAACTCTGTTACAACTATTAGAAATAAAAGCTACTGGAATTATATTAATCTTAATCCTAAAGATCCAGTTGCACTAAACTTATTCAGTCAAAAAGATTTATTGGATGCTCTAGAAAAAGCTGAAAGAAGAGTAAAAAGAGAAAAAAAACTTAAAGAAAAGTAATTAAACTTAGCTTCTACGTAATGAATAAAACAAATAGACATAAAATTATAAAAATGATATCAAACCGTTTTTTTGGAGGTAGTTATTAAAATAGAAGTAAAAGACAACAATATTGAACAAGCTTTGAGAGTTTTAAAAAGAAAGCTTCAAAGAGATGGTTTTTTTAAAGTAATTAAACTAAAAAATACTTATGAAAAACCCTCTGAAAAGAAAAAAAGAATTCTGCAAGAAAACATTAAAAGAGTTAAGAAGTTAAATAAACTTAAAAATAGAATTTAAGTATACCGCGGGGTGGAGCAGTCTGGTAGCTCGTCAGGCTCATAACCTGAAGGTCGGCGGTTCAAATCCGTCCCCCGCAACCAGTTATACTTTACAACATTTAGAAAATTAATTTAACCTAAAGCTTTTAAATTTAAATTTAAAAACAAAAATTAATATTATCAAAGAAATAAATCTTATTTTTCTAATTGACCAAGGCAATTTCTTTAGAAGCAAAATTGAGTATATAAATTTTTTCTCTTCTAGCGCTAAAATAATTTTTTTATAATTAATAATATTATCTATATTATAAAAATTTATATTTTTACTTATTTTTTCTGTTTTTTGAATTTTTTGTTGCCAATATTTCAATTCCTTTATTTGGGTTGAGTAATTTTGAATGCTTAAGTTTTTTTCATGCAATCTGTAAACTGAAATAGCTTCATGAATTCGCGCCATTTTAAAATTTGCCGCCAGTCTTAATGTTAAATCAAAATCACCAAAATATGTATAATTCTTATCAAAAATAAATTCTAAATTGGATATGGCAGCTCTTTTAACAAACAAAGTACATAAACTAATATTATAATTTAATAATAGATCACTCAATATATTCCCCTCTTTTTGTTTTTTTTTAAACCTTATCCAAAATTTATTTTTTTTTTCATCTTTATAAAAATGATTGGCACTTGCAAAACCAATTGAATTATCCTTAAATCTCTTAAGTTGTTTTTCAAAAAAACAATTTAGATAATAGTCATCTGTGTCTAAAAAACAGATAAAATCTCCACTTGTCTCTTTATAAGCAAGATTTCTTGCCTCATATAATGAGGTTCGTTTGCTACTATAAAAATATTTTATTCTGTGGTCTTTAAAACTATTTACTATTTCTGCACTTTTATCAGTTGAATTATTATCCCAAAAAATAATCTCCCAATTTTTATAAGTTTGTTTTATAACACTTTTAATAGCTTCTTCGAGATACTTATCTCCATTGTGGCAATTCATAATTACACTTACTAATGGTTTTTGGTTGTTTATTTTTAAATTCATTTAATTTAAAAATATAACAAATTAACAAAAAGAACGTATTGTTTTTAGTAACGTTTTTACAATATAATCTGCTTCCTTCATTAAAATATCAGGATGCATTGGCAATGTTAACAGTTCGGGGAATAATTTGTTTGTATTTGTTAATAAAATGTTTTTCTTTCTAAAATATTTTAATTTATGATTAGGATAATAATGAAATCCAATCTCTATATTTTTTTTTCTTAAAGTTTTAATCAGTTTATTACGCTCTTTTAGGTTTATTATTCTTATAGGATAAATATGTGGAACTATATTTTTATAGTCTTGATCAAAAAGCTTAATATTTCGTACCCCATTAAGTTTTTTATCGTAAAATTTCGCGAGTTTTCTTCTTTTATTTGCTAAAGTTTCAAATCTTTCTAGCTGAGCTATACCAATAGCTGCCATTATATTGCTCATGTGATATCGCCAACCTTGGTGGGTAACCTCAGGTTTATAGTTTCTTTTATTTTTATATCTTAAATTTGTATCACCATGTACACCAAGTAACCTTGCATCTTGAATTGAATTAATTACCTTTTTATCATTAGTTACAATACAGCCACCTTCGCCAGAAGTAATATTTTTAATACCGTCAAAACTAAAACAGACTATATCTCCTTGGGTTCCTATTAATTTATTCTTATATCTTGATCCAAATGCATGGGCAGCGTCTTCTACAACTCTAATTTTAAACTTTTTTGCAAATTTATATATTTCACTCAAATTTCCAACGCCCCCTGCGTAATGAACTGGCATTATTGCTTTAGTTCTTTTGCTTATTTTTCTTCTTGCATCCTCAAGATCTATAGTACCAGAATCTATTTTTACATCACATGCAACAGGTATAGCTCCAGTTGCGGAAATAGCCTGAAAGCTTGATAAATAAGTTAATGATTGCACCAAAACTTCGTCACCCTTTTTAATATTAATACTTTGTAACGCGAGCTGTAATGCAGCAGTTCCATTTGCAACACATAGAGCTTTTCTCTTAAAAAATGAATTTAATTGGCTTTCGAATTGGGCTACTTCAAGCCCCATACCTAAGTATTCTTTTTTTAATACATTTAATACATATCTTTTTTCCAAAACCGACAAACAACTTTTTGATAAACGAATTAATTTACCATTTTTTCCAAGGGACATTTTTTTTTCTCCATATTATTTCTAAACTATCCTTATCTCTTGGTGTATCCATACAATACCAAAATCCTTTATGACGATATGCCATCAATTGGTTAGCTTTTGCTAACTTTTCTAAAGGATATCCTTCAAGAATAGTCTTGTCATTTTTTAAAAAATTAAAAATTTTAGGATTCAATACAAAAAATCCTCCATTTATCCATCCTTTATTTATTTGGGGCTTTTCCTTAAA
This sequence comes from uncultured Pelagibacteraceae bacterium, assembly GCA_902617825.1. Taxonomy (GTDB): domain Bacteria; phylum Pseudomonadota; class Alphaproteobacteria; order Pelagibacterales; family Pelagibacteraceae; genus Pelagibacter. The sequence goes on from CACMYE010000031.1 coordinate 8,559, forward strand.
TCCTCTGACTTTTGATTTGTTAAGATTTAACTCACCAAATCTTGCAATAGGATGGACACCTGTAATTGTGGCAATTTTTTTGTGTCTCTTATGGAACTTTAAAAGCTTAGAAATATCTAGATCACATAAACCATCACCGTAAGTAAGCATAAAAGTATCTTTTACTAAAAATTTTTTTAACCTAAGTAATCTACCCCCTGTTAATGTTTTTTGTCCAGTTTTTACTAGTGCTATCTTTATTGCTCTACCGCCTATGCTTTTACACTCTAGATAACCTGATTTATTATTTTTTTTTAATTTTTTTGAATTAAAAAAATCTTTTATTATTTGTGACTTGTAACCTAAGGCAATTATAAAATCGTCAAAACCGTATGATGAATAGATATTTATTATATGCCAAAGTATTGGCATATTGCCAATTTTAACCATTGGTTTTGGTATCTTTGATGTCAATTGACCTAATCTAGTTCCGAGGCCACCTGAAAGAATTACTATCTTCATATCTAAAATATATTATATAACTAATAACTTTTATGAATCTTTTTTTGAAACACTTTTTATTGGAATCGGCCATTTAATTTTAAATTTCTTATCATTATATTTTATAACCTTTTCATAAATTGGGTTGTAAAAATTATCTACGTAATAGATAACACCCGTATTTTTTGCAGTTGTTAAGAACCCATGAGCACAACCTTTAGGAATATAAAGTAAATTTTTATTTTTCTTACTAATTACAAAAGATTCCCATTTTAAATATGTGGGAGAATTTTTTCTTAGATCTATAATAACATCGAATATGCTGCCTGAAATGCATTGAATTAATTTAGCCTCCTCAAAAGGTTTTTTTTGATAATGTATACCCCTCATAGTTCCTTTTTTATGACTAAAAGAACTATTACTTTGCACTATTTTAAAGTTATTAAATTTTTTTTTAAACTCCTTTAAACAAATAATTCTTGTGAAATAGCCTCTCTTATCTTTTTTAACATCAGGTAACACTGTAAAGGAACCATTAATTTTATTCTTTAAAATTTTCATGTATTTAAATTTTGAAGTTTGACTTTTTGCTGTCAACTAGAAATGCTTTTACTGTTTCCTTAGTAAGTTTATCAAAAGTTTTTCCAAATTTTTCAATTTTTTCAATAATATTAGGCGGTACTGTTATTATGTGGCAATTTAATTGTTTTGCCTGTAGGTAATTATATGGTTCTCTAACACTAGCCCAGAGAATTTCTACATTCTTATATTTTTTAGATAAAGATATACTTTTTTTAAATTCAGGTAATGGATCCTTACCAGTATCACCAGCTCTTCCCGCAAAAATTGAGATAATTACATTCGTTTTCTTGTCAATACATTTAAGAATTTTTGCTGTTTGTTTTGCAGTATAAACTGCCGTAATATTTAATTTTATTTTCCTCCTATTCAATTCTTTAATAACTTTTTCCATAAACAATCCTTTAGAATTTACTATTGGAACTTTTACATAAACATT
>CACMYE010000032.1 GCA_902617825.1 uncultured Pelagibacteraceae bacterium
CACTCACAGAAAATAGATTAATAAATAAAAAATTTAACGGTATTAAACCTGAATTAAATTCCAATATTGCATTCAAGAAAACAGATGTAATTATTGATTTTAGTGTCCCAGAGTCTACTCTTGAAATACTTAAAATAGCTTCTAAGATTAAAAATAGAGTAGTAATTGGCACTACTGGTTTTAATAAAGTTCAAGAAGTCCAAATAAAAAAATACTCAAAAAAAATACCAATTTTAAAAGCCGGCAATATGAGTTTAGGAGTAAATTTGTTAATGTATCTAACAGAAATTACTTCAAAATCTTTAAGTGATAACTATTTAAGTAAGATATTTGAAGTACATCATAGACATAAAAAGGACTATCCATCAGGGACTGCACTAATGTTGGGAAAGGGTATTGCGGATGGTAAAGGTAAAAATCTTAATAATTTAGTTGGAAAAAAATTTTTAAATAAAAAATCTTTCCCTTTTGGAAAAAAAATTAATTTTAATTCTATAAGAAAGGGGGAAATTATTGGAGAACATGAAGTTAAATTTTCAAGTGGTAAAGAGATTATTACTTTGAACCACGAAGCATTCGATAGAGCATTATACTCAGATGGTGCATTAACGGCTGCCAAATGGTTGATGAAAAAAAGGCCTGGATTATATTCAATGAGAGATATACTTAATTTTTCATAATGAATGAAAAAGATAAGGCGAAAAAAATAATTAAAATTCTAAATAAAATTTACCCAAAAGCTCCTGTTCCTTTAAAACACAAAAATACTTTCACTCTTTTAGTGTCAGTTTTGCTATCAGCCCAGTGTACTGATATTAATGTAAATAACGTAACAAAAAATATTTATCCTAAATATAATAAACCTGAACATTTTGTAAAACTAGGAAGAAAAAAAATTGAAAAATTAATTAAAAGTATTGGAATTTTCAGAATTAAAGCAAAGAGTATCTATTTAATGTCCAAACAAATTTTAGAAAAACACAGCGGAAAAGTTCCAAAAACCTTCGAGGAGTTAGAAAAACTTCCTGGTGTAGGTCATAAAACAGCAAGTGTAGTAATGTCCCAGGGTTTTGGATATCCAGCTTTTGCTGTAGATACTCATATACATAGACTTGCTCAAAGATGGGGTCTTACAAATGGTAAAAATGTATACCAGACAGAAAATGATTTAAAGAGAATCTTTCCAAAAAAAATATGGTCCAAACTTCATTTACAGATAATTTTTTATGGCAGAGAATATTGTCAAGCAAGAAAATGTTATGGATTAACTTGTAAAATATGCACTACTTGTTATCCTAACAGAAAAAAATCTGTAATTACAAAAAAAGCTTAATATGAAAATTTTAGGGATTGGAAATGCGATCGTAGATGTTCTTTGTAAAGTAGATGATGAATTTCTAATAAAAAATAATTTAGTAAAAAGTACAATGAAACTCTTAGACGAAGAAGAATTTAAGAAACTAATTCAGAAACTTAAAATAGAGGAAACTATTTCGGGTGGTTCTGTTGCAAATTCTATAGTCGGTTTATCTCAATTAGGTAATGAAGTTGGGTTTATCGGAAAAGTTAACCAAGATAATTTGGGGGATAAATATGATTATGGATTAAGAAAAGAAAAAGTTAACTATCTTTACATAAAAAAACAAGAAACTATTCCAACGGGAACCTGCTTAATATTGATTACTCCAGACTCTGAAAGAACAATGTGTACTTTTCTTGGAATTGCTGGAAAAATTAATGAAAAAGACATAGATGAAAGATTAGTCAAAAAAAGTGAAATAACTTTTTTGGAAGGATATTTGTGGGATAAAGGTGATCCTAAAAAAGCTTTTGAAAAAGCCATTAATAATTCAAACAAAGTGGCTATGTCATTGTCAGATTTATTTTGTGTTGAAAGACATAAAAAAGAATTTCTAGAACTTGTAAAAAATAGATTGGATATAGTTTTTGCTAATGAACAAGAAATTTTGTCGTTGATAGATGGTTCATCTATTGAGGATGCCATAAATTTTTCAAGAGAAATAGATAAAAATATCATAATTACTAGAGGAGCTGATGGCGCAATTGCAGTTAAAAATAAAGAAATTTTTCAATGCAATGCCAAAAATAATTTAAATTTAGTTGATTTAACTGGTGCTGGTGATTTATTTGCAGCTGGATATTTACATGGAATTATAAATAATTTATCAATAGAAGAAGCGTTAAATTATGGAACTGATTTGTCATCAAAAGTTATTCAACAGATAGGTGCACGAATAAGAAATAATTAATAAATTAATATGTCTACAAAAAATCAAATAATTAAACTCTTCCCACAACCAGTTTTTAAATATCAAGTTGATAATTATGAAAGAATAAACATTGAGCTTCTAGAGTACATTTATCAAATATACAAAAAAGATAATATTGGTGTTAAAAAATCAAACATTAATGGGTGGCACTCAAAGTCGTTTGATCTAACTGATAAAGATAATATCCCAAACAGATTTTTAAATCATATCAATGATCATATTAAAGATGTTTTTCAAAATTATGGATGGGTTTTTGATACCTCAAAAATTAAGTGTACATCTTTCTGGGCTATTATTAATAAAAAAGGTAATTTTAATATTGAGCACACACATTCTAACAATTATTTAAGTGCAGCTTACTATGTTAAAGCACCTCAGAACTGTGGGAAGTTTAAGGCATCTAATCCAAATATCATTTCAAGAAATATTTATCCAAAATCAATTCAAAGTACCGAATTAAACTCAAACACCGCTAGTATTGAAATAAAGGATGGAGATCTAATCATTTTTCCTGCTTACCTTCCTCATTCAGTTGAAGAAAATAAATCTAAGGAAGATAGGGTGATAGTAAGTTTCAATTTAGATATTCTTAGATAATTTTTAAATAATATCCATCTTTTTTACTTGCAATTAAGTTATCTAAATTAAAGGTAGATAAAATTTTTTTCCTTAAGCGATGAATATGAGTTTCTACAGTATGAGATTCCAAAGAGTTTCTATAACCCCATACTTTAAGCTGAAGTGTTTTGACATTCACAGGTTTAGTCGAATTATGTAAATAAAGAATTAAATTAACTTCTTTCTCAGTTAAATTAACAATATTTGAATTCATCATTAGCGTTCTAGAATTTATATTCAAGATATATTTTCCAATATTAATATTTGAATTCTCTTTACTTTTAGATCTAATAAATTGAATGTTTATTTTTTCTATTAATTTAGAAATTTTCAAAGGAAAATGAATATGTAAAAAATTGTTAAATTTAAAATTTTCTTTTTCGCTAATTACTAAAAAATTTGAAAGATCTTGATTTTCTAATTTTTTTTTGTTGGGAATATAAACTATATTATAGTTAAGATTTGTCTCTAATTCTTTTAAAATTTTATACAAAATTGGAATTGAATAAATTGCTAAATTTTGTTTAATCATAAATAAAAGACTATGATAATTTTATCTAAAAATAAACAAACACTTCAAATTGACGAATTTAAGTTTAAATGTAGTGTTGGTAAAAATGGTATTTCCTCAAAAAAAAAAGAGGGTGATAAAAAAACGCCCAAAGGTTTATTTAAATTAGGAGAATTGTACTATCGTTCAGATCGATTGGCAAAACCAAATACAAAACTTAATGTTAAAGAAATAAAAAAAAATATGGGCTGGTGTGATGATTTAACTGAACCAAGTTTTTATAACAAATTAATTTTATCTAGCTATAAAATTAAACATGAAAAACTTTATAGGAATGATTCTAAATACGATCTGTTTATTTTAATTAAATATAATTACCCAAAACCAACAATTCCTAATGGAAGTTGTATTTTTTTACATTTAACAACTAATTACAAACCCACAGCAGGATGCATTGCCATAAAAAAGAATGACTTTTTAGTATTAGCTAAAATAGTTAAACCTAATACAAAAATACTTATTTCTTAATCTCTTTTTCCAAAAATATTTGAACCTATTCTCACAAAAGTAGAGGAATATTCAGTAGCTTTTAAATAATCAGCCGACATACCCATGCTTAATTCTGATAGTTTTAACTTTTCGTTTAAAGACTGCATTTCTAAAAAATATTGTTCCGGATTATGATCTATTGGAGGAATACACATCAATCCAATAACATCAAGATCTAGATCTAAACAATAATTATAAAAAGTTTCTAATTGATTAATTTCTATACCAGATTTTTGATCTTCTTTTCCAATGTTCACTTGTATAAAAATCTTAATTTTCCTCTGATTTTTTTTTATTTCATCTGCAATTTTTCTTGCTAATTTTTCACTATCAACAGAATGGATATAATCAAAAATTTTTACTGCAAGTTTTACTTTATTAGTCTGCAGCTTGCCTATAAAATGAAGCTTAATATTATCTCTTTTTGATTTAATTTCACTCCATTTATCTAAAGTTTCCTGTACTTTATTTTCACCAAAATCATTATGACCAAAATCTATTAAAGGTAAAATTTTATCCATGGAAAAAGTCTTTGATACGGCGATAATTTTTGGAACTTTACTTTTTTTTGAATTATTTAGTTTTAATTTAATTTTATTTTTAATATCATTTAGATTCTGTATTGAATTATTCATATGTTTTTTCTTGAAAAATTTTTTTTTGTAAACTGTTTTGAACCAGATTTGATTAAATGCCAAGATAAAAATACGGTAATCATCTATAGAAATTATGGTAAAATAGACAATATTACAGAAATAATAAACCTTAAGAATTTTTGTAAAAAACATTATTTCAAATTAATTTTAGCTAACAATATCAAGTTGGCCTTAAAATTAGGAATAAACGGTGCTTATTTACCCTCATTTAACCAAAGATTTTGTCATTTATCATATTCTTTTAGAAAGGATTTTATACTATTAGGTTCTGCTCATGATCATAAAGAAATTAATATTAAAAAAAAACAGAAAGTTAAAATAATATTTCTTTCATCTATTTTTAAAAAAAATAAAAATTACTTAGGTCTTAATAAATTTACAAACTATGTAAATAGTTCTGACAATAAATTTGTGGCTCTTGGTGGAATAACAAATAATAATTTGAAAAAAATTAAATTAACAAAAGCTATCGGTTTTGCAGGAATTACTTATTTTAAAAAAAAAGGCCCCTGTTAAGGGGCCTTTAAATATTTAATTATAAATTAAATTAGAATGCAAATCCTACGTTTAACTCATAACCTTCAACATCAGCAGCTGTTGCTGAACCGCCAGCGTTTTCAAGTTCATTCACATGACCAGCGATAGTTATACCACCCATTGTGTATGAAGCAGAAATACCTGAGAATTCTTCATCAACAGTTTGTGCACCATCATTAAAGTCATGCGTATTGTAAGACACTGAGAAATCATCAGTTATTTGGTAAGAAATACCTAATGTTTCTGTCTCATCTGAATCTGTAGCAGTTGGAGCATCAGACTCTGACTCTTGGTAACCAATAGTAATTGGACCGTACGAATACTTAACATAATACGTTTGGTCATCAATTACAGTACCAGCAGTAGCCTCTGTTTCACCCATAGCATAACCGATTTCTAAACCATCCATCATTTCAGGTTTAAAAGTTATACCCATGTCCATGTAAACACCATTTTGAGCTGCTGGAGAGTTCATCACCATTGCTGCATGGATAGTAGCACCACTGTAAGACTCTGAGTCATATCTCAATATGTCATTTCCACCGATACCATTAATTACTTGGTTAGATCCAGATGTAGTTAAACCATCAGTAGCTTCTTCGTAAGCATTTGGAGTTTTATCATCCATACCGCCCATTACTGTATCACCACCGTGACCAGCGTAAGTTATTACACCAGAACCATTAGTGTCGATTTTAACTGAGTGGTTATCGATAACACCATCATCAGCTTCATCACCATCTAATTGTAGGCTGTAAGTTACCGTCATACCATTATCTAATTCACCTGAACCAGAAAATGTTACATGATCATCATTTGAAAAAGTTGTTTTATTCAACTCGTTCGTTGCTGTCATATATAAGTTTGCTCCTCCAGAAACAGTCATTTCACCTGCATTCGCTGAGAACGCAGCTAAAGAACCTGCTAAAGCTGAAAGACCAATTTTTTTAAAATTGTTCATATTAATTACTCCTTTATAAATGTTATTATTAATAATAAACATTGCGCTTTTAGCATTTTTAATAAAAATCTCTTAAAATTTGAGGATTACGTTTAAAATATTAGCCAGGTGTGATATATTTACAACGTAATTACTGATACAATGCTTAATTTTGTTCAAAATACTAAAAACTAGTGTAAAGGTTGCTTAAATTTAATCAAAATGACCAAATTAATCAACCTCAAACTAATATTAATTATTTTATTAATACTACCAACATATTCATGCGGGGGTAAATGGGGTGCTGATGCAAGAAAGGTTTCTCCCAATCCCAAAGAACGAGTTAAAAAAAACCTTGAAGAAGGTAGAGGGTTCAGACTTAATGATATGCGTAAAAAATCTAAAGGTACCTCTTATGAATTCGCAACCTCGAATGAATTGTGGAGAGCTTCATTGGATACTATAGACTTTATGCCTATTGCCACAGCAAATTATAGTGGGGGGATTATTGTAACAGATTGGTACACAGAAAATCAAAAAATTGGTGAGTCAATAAAGATTGCAATACGTTTTTTAACAAACGAAGTTAGATCTGATGCATTAGATGTTAAAATATTTTATAAGAAATGTGAAACTGCTTTAGATTGTAAAATTACAAAGTCTGATGGGGTTTTAAAAAAGGAATTAACAAAATCAATTTTAAAAAAAGCAGCAATTTATAAGGAAAAAAAAGATAAAGAAAACTTTGTACCGTATACTGATCCTAAAAATACAAAACAATAATTATAAAGTACCTAATTTAAGTGAATTTAGAAAGATATAACTTTAAAACTATAGAAGAAAAGTGGCAAAAAATTTGGGAAGATCAAAAATTATTTACTGCAAAAATAGATAAGAATAAAAAAAAATTTTATTGTCTGGAAATGTTCCCTTACCCGTCTGGTAAAATTCATATGGGACATGTTAGAAACTATACCATAGGAGATGTTCTTGCTAGATTTAAAAGACTTCAGGGATTTAATGTTCTGCATCCCATGGGTTGGGATTCGTTTGGCATGCCCGCCGAGAACGCGGCTAGAGAGAATAATTTAGATCCTAAAACATGGACTGAAAAAAATATTTCAAATATGAAATCTCAACTAAAAAAATTGGGATTATCTCTAGATTGGGACAGAGAAATATCTACCTGTACCCCTGAATATTATAAACACCAACAAGAATTCTTTTTAGAACTTTATGACAAGGGACTTGTATACAGAAAAGAAAAGTATGTTAATTGGGATCCTGTTGATCAAACTGTTTTAGCTAACGAGCAGGTAATAGAAGGAAAAGGTTGGAGATCTGGATCGCCTGTTGAGAAAAAAAAGCTTAATCAATGGTTTTTTAACATTACAAAGTTTTCAAATGAATTATTAGAAAACTTAAATGGTTTAGATGAATGGCCAAATAAAGTCAAAGTAATGCAAAAAAATTGGATAGGAAAATCATTTGGCTGCGAGGTAAACTTTAAAATTGAGAATTCAAAAAATATAAAAGAAATTAAGTGTTTTACAACTAGACCAGACACTTTATTTGGTATGTCATTCTTAGCTTTATCTGTAGATCATCCTGTTTCAAAGCTATACGAAAGTGATAAAAGTTTTTTAGAATTTAAAAAAAAATGTTCAACAATAGGGACCACTGAGGAAGCTATTGCGAGTGCAGAAAAATTAGGTTTTAAAACAGAACTTACGGCTATTAATCCATTAGACGAAAAAATTAAAGTACCAGTTTATTTTGCAAATTTTGTCCTAATGGATTATGGATTTGGTGCAGTTTTTGGTTGTCCAGGCCATGACCAAAGAGATTTAGATTTTGCATTAAAATATAACTTAAAAGTTAATACTGTAGTGAAGCCATACAATGAAAATGACAATTTTATGGTTACCAAAGAGGCATATACAGGCCCTGGTCTTATTATCAATTCTTCATTTTTAAATGGTATAAAAAGCCCTGAAAATTCTATAATAAAATCTATTGAATATCTTGAAAAAAATAATCTAGGAAAAAAGAAAATCAATTTTAGGTTAAAAGATTGGGGTGTATCTCGTCAAAGATATTGGGGATGTCCTATTCCGATTATATATGATGAAAATGGTAATCCTAAAAAAATTCCCAAAAAACTACTACCAGTTAAACTTCCTGAAGTAGAAAAATTAAACGCGACGGGTAATCCTTTAGATAAGCTTAATGATTGGAAATTGATTGAAATAGATGGAAAAAAATATACTAGAGAGACAGATACCTTGGACACGTTTGTTGATTCATCTTGGTACTTTTTAAGATTTTGCTCCCCTAGAGAGAATAAATATGGTTTCAATGATGAAGATATCAAATATTGGATGCCGGTTGATCAATATATCGGTGGAGTAGAACATGCAATTTTGCATCTACTGTACTCAAGATTTTTCATGCTTGCCCTATCCCATAAGAATAAAAAACTAAATATTCAAGAGCCATTTAGTGGTCTATTTACCCAAGGCATGGTTTGTCATGAAACATATAAAAATGAAGATAATCAGTGGTTAAGCCCTGATGAAATAGTAACAATTGATGGCCAGAAGTTTGAGAAAAATAACAAATCTAGAAAAGTTACTGTTGGTCCATCAGAGTCCATGTCAAAGTCAAAAAAGAATACAATTGATCCTGAAAATATCATAAATACTTATGGAGCCGACTCGGCAAGATTATTTATTCTTTCAGACAGCCCACCTGAAAAAGATGTGCAATGGTCAGATGAAGGAATATTCTCATCTAACAAATTTATTCAAAAACTTTGGCAACTAGATCAAATAATTTCTGAGGAAATTTCTAGAGATCATAAGGAAGATCCAAAAAATAATTTATCAAAATATACAAATCAATATTTAAAAAAAATGACTGAAAACTTAACAAATTTTAGTTATAACAAATTAATTGCCAATCTACATGAGATGTATTCGTTTTTAAGTCACGAGATTAAAAAAAATTATACAAAAGAAACAATAATTGAAAATTATAGCAAGATACTAATTACAATGATGCCAATTATCCCAC
>CACMYE010000033.1 GCA_902617825.1 uncultured Pelagibacteraceae bacterium
AGTCTTCAGGATAAAACACTTCCGATTAAAATAAATGGTCACCAAGTTGATGATGCAGCTAAGGTTATTTTAGTTCAAAACCTTTTTCGAGACATGAATATAGTCATGATGCAAGCACCAGGATTAAAAAGTGTAAAAGATATGATTAATGCAATGATGGCTTGGTATGAGGATAAAAATTTCTTTGGCATTGAGTTAGTTAGTGAACCAGGGTTTGATCCTCAGGATTATTTTGATATTACAGACAATAACTGGAAACTCGATCATCTCCCTGAAAAAATCATACAAGCTCAAAGGTTGTGTTTTGGACCTGATGAATTAAAAACTAGTTAATTAATGTTAGAGATTAATAAGAAAGAAACGATTTATTACAGTGGTTTTTCAATGGACCCCCCTGAAACTTTAGAGCTCCTTATTAATTTTGAAGGCAGGATAACTTCAGACCAAAATCAAAAGATCATAAAGTTAGAGGAATATAAAATCTTATCTTTTTGGGACAAGATTGAACAAATAGGGGTTTGGAATTGGAGTAAGAAATATCCTGTTAAAGAACCAGAATTAGAACAACTCTTAGATGGATATAGGTGGGAGTTAAAGTTAAGAGATAGAAACGGAAAAGCTAAGTATTGTTCTGGCTATATGAGCTTTCCAAGAAAGTTTAAAGATTTGATCAAAGAATTAAACGCTCTGTTTGGGTCGAATATAAAATTTTAGGCGTTTTTAAATTCAAATATTTTTAGTGATATAAAATCTCTTCTTGATATTTTCTTTCTTAATTTTGGTATTTTAACTTTTAAGGATCGAATAAACTTTAAATATTCAAATAATCTTAGAGTAGAAACAGTCTTTCTCACAACTGCAGCAATACATAAACCTACTAAAAAACTAAGCAATGAAACACCCATTGCTTTAACAGTCAAAGCAAATGCACTTACACTTGCTCCTCCTTTAATAATACCCCATTTAAGATTTCTCATTTCTTGTTTATTAGTTGATTGATTGTACCTGTAAGCAAGAACTACTATAGAGGTTATAGTTCCAATAGGATCACCATGAATAAAACTAGAGGCTAAAGCACCAGATGCTATTTCAGAAAATTCTTCTTTATGTCTTTTTTTCCAATTAAAAAATAAAGCAAGTGGACCAATAGAACTTGCAAGCAATTCATTAAATTCTATGTGCTTGATATCTTCTACCCATTTTTGAGGTACTTTAATTGCCTCATTAAATTGATCATAAATTATTGTGTATGATTTTGAGTAAGTTGAATGAACTAAACTTGATAATATATTTAGACTGTAGAAGCTTTTATTCATAATGTTAATATATAAATAAATTGAAGCATAAAAATGTCAAATAAAGAAAGATTGTTTCCAATAGGAATATTAGAAAAAAGTAAAAGCAATGAGCTAATACCTAATTTTGAAAAAGGAGAGTTTTATTTAGCAGATTACTTAAATAAAAAATTACCTAAAGAATGGAATATTTATACACGTCCTGAGTTAAAAGCTCGATGGGGCTCAAATCAAAATAAAAAAACACCAGACATAGTAATTGCACATCCGCAAGAAGGTATAATGATATTTGAGGTTAAAAATTGGAATATTTCAAATTTCTTTGTAGATGAGATTGGATCAAACTCAAAACTCAAATTAGATATTTATCAAAAAAATACTAACGGAAGATCTGGCAACCTAAATCCTATTGAACAAGCAGAAAATTATTTGTGGCGAATGAGGAATGGTATTCATGAAATTTTAGATGAAATATATGAAAATGATAAAAAAAGACATTTAATTCGTTGTGGAGTTTATTTTCATAATCCGTATTCAACTGACGAAGCTAGAAAATTTGTAAGATTTGAAAAGCACGTCAATCCAGATAGGTGTTCTGTTTTTGCAAAAGATTATTTAGATAAAGGAGAGGATATAGAAAAAATTGTTCCTTTAATTAATAATAAATTTAAAATCAAATCCGACCAAAATTGGCTAAATTTATTTTCAAATTGGATATCACCACCATTACATCGTCAAGAGAAACAATTTAGAATTTCAATTGATGATCTAGATAATATTCAAAAAAAATATGTTGAGTCTAAACCAAATGTAATTCAAAAAATTTCAGGAGTGGCTGGTAGTGGTAAGACAACAATAGCAGCTTTAAGAGCTGCTATATCTGCAAGCAATAGAAAAAAAGTACTTGTTTTATGCTATAATATAACAATTAAAAATTTTTTAATAGATGAGGTAGAGAAAACAATTTACCCTCAAAAGGAGCTAATTGATTTTTTTCATTTTCATGATTTTTGTAAAGCATACAGAGAAAATAATAACATAACTTACCAAACAGAAATTTTAAACGAAGAAAGTGATGATAATTCAATAGATGAGATCAAAAATCATAAAATTCACAATAAAGACGATACAATTAACTATGATGTAATAATCATTGATGAGGGACAAGATTTTAAAAAAAATTGGTATGAATTAATTAAAAATTTTTTAAAACCAAATGGGGAAATTTTAATTGCTCTAGATCAAAAGCAAAATATTTATAATAGAGAAAAAAAAACATCACTGAAGGGTATTGGTGGAGGTAGGTGGGGTATACTTAAAAAAAGCTATAGATTATTAAATCCTCATATAGAGCTTGCAAATAAATTTTCTGAAAAATTTTTTCTTGATGTAAATGAAGAAAATGAAGATCCAAAAATAGAGTTAGATAAAGATAATCAGTTTAAATTACCATTCAAAGCGGAACCAGCATCTTTCTGGTTGAATATTTTGAATGATAATGATCTAAACGACAGTGTTGTTGGAATACTTAAAGATTTATTTGATAAAAAAATAAGTCCATCTGACATTGCAATTTTAGTTACTAATCATGAGCAAGGCAGAATTTTAAAGCAAGTTATTCTTGATAGTTATGAGCATATAAAAATCATGGATATTTTTGAAAAACTGGATGTAAGACAGAAACAGCAAAAAATTTTATTTAAAGTTCATAGTGATAAATTGAAAATGGCAACTATTGCAAGTTTTAAAGGTTGGGATAGAAGAAATATTATAATCATTACAGACAAAACATCTAATATTGAAAAAAATAATGTAAGAATGGATTTTGAGTTTTACACATCTATAACAAGAGTAAGAGAAAAAGTTTTCGTTTTAAATCGTAATAAGCGATATGAAGACTTTTTAAATGAAAATTTTGAGATATATTGATGATGAATAAAAAATATTAAAACTAATATGAAAATAATTAATTTAGAAATTGAAAATGAAATTATAAAATGTCCTAAATGCTTCTCAGAAAATATTGATGAAAACGGTGTCAAAAATGTTTGTGAACATTTGATTTTTGTGGGCACTAGTGAATCTGATGAACCAGAACTAGATAAGGAAAAATTAATTTCAAATTATGATATAGAAAAACATGAAGCCTATATTGATTTTTTAAAAGAAAACTTGAATGATAAATATTTTTTATTTACTGATTCAAGGACAAGACAGATAGATTTATATCTTATTTATAAAAATATCTAATCTATCCCTCCTTTTTCTGAAAATTATTTTACTTAAAGAGTAGCATAAAAAGATATGCATAGTAAATACTCAAATATAGTGGAAGGTAGTATTCGTAGATATATTCAATCTAAAACATAATCTTACCATATTTAAATATTATATGTTTAATTGTTAATCTTATTAAAAAATAAAAAACTCACTTACATTTATGAAAAAATATAATCTGCCGAAAGGCTGGAAATATCAAGTATTTGATAAAATAGAAAATCCAATTGCAAAATACTATTCAGCACTAACTGATTATGGGCAAATGATTAAATTTTCTGACATCACTCACCCTAAAACAAGTAATATGTTTGCTGAATTTGATGACTACGTAAATATCAAAAAAGAAGACTTAAAGGGAATTACTTTTGAACAACTATTGTTCTATTTAAAAAATATAGAACCAAAAGAAAAACAATCAAAGAAAGATTGTTTAATTCAATTATTAGATAAAAAACAAATTAAATATGATGAAGGACTATGGGATGAAGCAGTTTAATAAGTTGAAGTAATTAATACTAGCACTATTATCTAATAAAATTTATTTATTCTTACTCTCTCTATAGTCTTTATAAATCTTATCAAAAATAAGATTTTTTAATCCTGAGTTTTCATCAAGTTTTTTATAAAAATCAAATCTATCTTTAAGAAGAGACAAAATCACATTATCAAATTGTTTTTTGAAGTAATCTTGTTTGTTTTGTTCTGAATTTGCTCCATTCATATATTTTTCAATTTCTTCATCTTCAAATATCTTTTGTCTTACAGTATCAATATTCACTTTATCATCGTCAGATAAATTTATTCCATATCTTGAGTTAATTGTTTCAATTATTTCTGAAAGTAAGTCTTTAGCGGGTGGAGTAAATGTACCTACTGTAGTTCTGATACCTTCATATTCATGATCTATTTTTTCTAAAGGATCAATCTGATCATGTAACTTTTGTATTCTTAAAGATTCAAGATCAATTAAATGTTCGATATTAACTTTTTCTTTTGTTTTTGTTTTTAATTTTTTAGATAAATATCTATAAAAAATATATTTTTTTTCTAACTCAACATCTGAAAAATTAATTATTTGAGATAAGTAACTATATAATCTTATATAAGATGCAACTTTCAGTCTGAAATCTTCTCTTTGCTCATCATCTAATCCATTCCAATTATCAACAACCTCATCTAAAACAGGATGAAGATTTCCTTCTTCTCTGTCTTTATCAAAAAATATTGAACAAAACATATCAACTTGTTCACTAGAAAATATTTTAAATTCATCAATTGAAGTTTGAATATTATAAAGTGTATTAGGATCAGTTTCTTCTTCAAGACCAACTTCTTGATAGAATTTTTGAAATGAAAATCTTACTGACTCTGGATCATTTGCAAAATCTAATACAAATGTAGATGCTTTTCCTGACATTGTTCGATTTAAACGAGATAATGTTTGAACACATTGAACATCTTTTAAAGATTTATCTATGTACATAGATTGAAGCATTGGTTCATCAAATCCAGTTTGAAATTTATTTGCAACAACAAGTAATCTGTATTTTGGATTTTTTAGACCCAAAGGTACATCACCATCATGACCAATTGTTAAATTTAAACCTTTTTCGGTATACCTTTCAGGATCACCTTCAAATTTAACTTCGCCAGAAAAACCTACTAAACATTTAAATTTTGATTTTCTCTCATCAAGTTGTCTGTTTATTTCTTTAAAATATTGAACGCAAAGTTTTCTTGTTTTTACAATAATCATTCCTCTGCTTTTACCTTGAATTTCTTTTGAAGATTTATTGAAAAAATGATCAAGAATTATCTTAACTTTATTCTCAATAGTAATTTGATGCGAATCTACATAATTGAAAATTTCCTTAGTACCTTGTGCTGTATCAATCTCAATTGCATCTTCTTTAACTTCTTTAACTTTAAAATATCTTTTGTAAGTTGAGTAATTTTGTAGAACATCAAGAGTATATCCCTCATGTATAGACTGTCTCATTGAGTAAACATGAAAAGGTTTAAATTTATTATCGGGTTGTTTTGTTCCAAAGATCTCTAAAGTTTTCTCTTTTGGAGTTCCTGTAAAACCAAAGAAAGAAATATGTTTTTGTCTTCCTCTTGTTTGAATTTGCTCTTCTAAGTATGACTCTAGTGTAAAATCTTCTTCTTCATCATCTTCATTTCTAGTTAATGTTCTTTTTAATTCTTTTGATAGTTCACCATTTTGACTTGAATGAACTTCATCAATAATAACTGCAAATTTTTTATCCCCTAATGCAACTATATCCTCTGAAATATAAGGGAATTTTTGTATTGTTGTGATAATAATATCCTTACCCTTTTCAAGAAATTCTCTTAATTCTTTTGAACCTTTTTCTGCACCAAAAACTACACCATCTATCTTTGACAAAGATTTAACAGTTCCTCTTAATTGATCATCTAAATTAGTTCTATCTGTTACAACAATTATACTGTCAAAAATTCTTCTCTTATCATCCCTAGATTTGTACAAAGAAGTTAAAAGATGAGACAACCATCCAATAGAATATGACTTACCTGAACCAGTTGTATGTTGAATTAAATAGTTATTACCTGCACCATCATTTTTTACTTGCGCTTTAAGATTTCTAATTAACTCAAGTTGATGGTAACGAGGAAATATTTGTACATCAAATTTCTTTGTATCAACTTTTTGTTTTTCTTCGTTGTAGTAATATTCTTTTTCATTTGAAACATGTGCAAAATTCTCAATTATATCTAAAAGCGAATTGGGATTTAATACTTCTTTCCATAGATAAGAAGATCTGTAATCATTTTTAACTGGTGGATTTTCTATATCTTTATTATAAGGAAAAAATCTTGTCTTTCCTCCTTTTAGATTTGTCGTCATTGAAACTTGATTATTATCAACACAGAAATGAACTAGAACCCTCTTAAACTGTAAGAGAGGTTCTTTTGGATCACGATCAAAACGATATTGATTTTCTGAGTGTTTAAAGTTTTGACCCGTTAACTGATTTTTTAATTCCATTGTAACAATTGGAATTCCATTTAAAAACAAACCCATATCTATAGAGTTCTCATTTTTTGTAGAGTAATGAAGTTGACGAATTAGACTAAATTGATTTGATTTAAATAAACTCAGATGTTCTGGATTTAAATCACTTTTTGGTTCAAAATAACAAAGATCTAGATATACGCTCCTATCCTTAACTTGATTACGAAGTACATCTATAACACCTCTCCTCGAAATTTCTGAAGAAATTCGACTAAGAACTTTATTCTCTACGTCCTCTTGATAAATTTCCTGTAATTTTTTCCAACTATTTTTTTGAGTTTTTTTAATGAAGTCTAAAACCTCATCTTTAATTAAACATAAAGTACGATCATATTTTTCATAATTGATTGATTTGTACTCAGTTGAATTAAGATATTTTTCAATATGATTTTCAAATTTTTTTTCTGTAGGTTTCTTGGAATTCATATCAATTTAAATTAAGATCTTTTTTTCCTGAAATTGTATTAAAAATTAATGTTGAGTAGCGCTCAAAGTATAATTTTTTTTTTTTATTATATATTTCTATTAAATTATCAATTTTTTTAATTTTACTATCTAATATGCTTGAGATATTTTTTTGTTCAATCATCGGAGGTACAGGGATATAAATATTTTTTAGCTTTTCCCATTTTGTAGTCCATAAATCCCAATGAATTCCTTTTCCAAGTCTAAAATACTCCTCAACGAAAGAATGACTTTTAAACACATAATTTAAATAACCAGGAAAAATATTTTTAATCTCGAAAATAATATTTATCAACGATACAGACCCATCTCTGTATGAAAATCCTGAAGATCCTTTTCTGTCACTTCTCGAATTAATTACAAAATCCCCTTTTTTGACTAATTTTCTATTTTCACTATCCTTTGATACTGAGACATCTTCCAATTGGTCTACAATACCTTTTTTAGATACTGATAGAGGTGGAAATATTTTGTCATTAACTTTTGTATTACGTTCTGATGAAAATTTTTTAATTTTTGATATTTTCCAGTGTTCAGGAATTAAACCAAACCAACTGTTAAATGATTTTTTTTTAATTTTATAATTCAAACCGCTATACACAGTATTATCTATTAAACTTATTTTTAGTTCTTGCAAAAATTTTACTTTTTTTTGTATTAGATTTTTTAATTTATAATATTCAATCTCTTTTCTTTTCAAAAATTCTGAAATCTTTTTTTGATAAGAAACATCGTTTGGATAATAAAATTTAGTTTTCCCAAATTCTTCTGGTGTTAAGACCCATCTCCCCATATTTTCATGACTAGCAACCCCCTTTCCCCTTTTAAAAAAATTTTTTTTTAAATAATTTGATTGTAAAAAAAATTTTATAAAATTTGTATTAACCTCATTTTCATTTTTGCATTTTAAACAAAAATATGCTGGACTTATTAGTCCTTTGTATTTTGATGAGTCAACCCATCCACTCAATAGATCCATTGGATTCATACAAATATCACTAATCTCTATTAAATTGTAATTTTCGTAAGTCTCAGCAACTTGTCCTTGATTAGTTGAAATATCTCTGATGATAATCCCATTTTTGGTTAAAGATAATATTTGTTCTTTTTTCCAATCATTAGTTTTATGA
>CACMYE010000034.1 GCA_902617825.1 uncultured Pelagibacteraceae bacterium
TTTTTTAAATTTAAAAATTATTTTTTTTAATTTATTAAAATTTTTTTTTAAATTTAAACCTCCCTCAGTAGTAATTTCTTTTCTATTTTCTGGTACTATACAGATATAATTTGGTCTAATTCTTAGAGCATTAGATACAATACTTTCATTCATTGAAACCTCAAGATTAACCAATACATTTTTCAAATTACATATCTTTTTTGCATCTTTGTCATTAATATGTCTTCTATCTTCTCTTAAATGTATTGTTACAGAATCTGCTCCGCACTTGACCACATGTAATGCAGCGCTGATTGGGTCTGGATGTTTTTCACCTCTTGCATTTCTTAATGTTGCAACGTGATCAATATTTACACCTAGTCTTTTCACTTAATAAATCTACTCCCTGGCGTTGTTATAGGTACAGATTTAAGTGTTTCAGGTAATTTTTTTTGACTATATACAGGCACATCTATTTTTAGATGAGATACAATTTTCGTTTTTATTTTTAAAGATTTTTTAGTAGATCTATCTATGATAGATGCAAATCCCAATAATTTAGCTTTTGCTTTCTTTATTAGTTTAACGCATTCTAAACTTGATTTTCCTGTAGTAATAACATCTTCAATAATTAGAACTCTAGCACCTTTCTTAATATAAAAACCTCTTCTGAGAGTAAATTTTCCTTTAACTCTCTCACAAAAAATTGTTTCTTTTTTTAGAAGTCTACCGATTTCATAACCGATAATTATTCCACCCATCGCTGGTGATAGAATTAAATCAATTTTTTGATATTTTTTTTTTATTTGGTTTGCTAATGATACGCAAATTTTTTCAGCCAAGTTTGGAAAACTTAGAAGTTTTGCACATTGGATATATTTAGGTGAATGCAACCCTGATGATAAAATGAAGTGACCTTCCAATAATGCATTAGTTTTTTTTAAAATATTTAAGGATTTTTTGTGTGAAAGCATTTCTTTTTTCTTCGTGTCTAATTATCTTAAATTTTATACCTTTTTGTTTTAGCACTGCAATAAAATTTGTAAAATTTTTAAGGTTTCTTATGATTAATTTAAATTTAAAATTAATATAGTTTGGGTTTTTACCTACCATCTCTAAACTAGAGATATTTAATTTATGACTTCCAATTAATGAACTGATATCACCAAGTTGACCAGGTTTATCAGGTAATGACATCCATAGTGTTGTGTTATATTTTTTAATTTTTTCCTCTTTTTGCTCACCTTTGTCATGCCAGTAACGTCTTATAGCAGCTCTAGCCTTTCCAGTTTTAGTGGTAGGTATCCAATGAAGTGATGGTGAATTATTTTTTGATGTAATGATATTTACACGATCACCATTATGAAGAATTGTTTGTAAGTCGCTTTTGTTTCCATTTATTTCGCATCCTGTTGCTGAGTTACCAATTTTTGTATGTACAGCGTATGCGAAATCAATAGCAGTAGCCTCTTTAGGTAATTTTATTACAGAACCTTTGGGTGTAAAACAAAAAACGTTTTCTTGAAACATTTGAAGTTTAGTATATTCATATGAGTGCTCAGGATTTTCATTTTTTTCTATAATTTCAACTAAATCCTTTAACCAATCATACTCTTTCCAGCTTAATGAATTAAATTTTTCTGAAGATTTATATTTCCAATGTGAGGCAATACCTCTCTCTGCAAATTCATGCATTTCACTTGTTCTTATTTGTATTTCTATTGGTTTCTTGTTTGAACCGATTACAGAAGTATGAATAGATTCATAACCATTAATTTTTGGAGAGGATATATAATCTTTAAACTTTCCAGGAATACAATTCCATTTTTTATGAAATATTCCCAAAGTTTTATAACAGTCATCAATATTTTTTAATATTACTCTAAATCCAATAATGTCAGTTACTTGTTCTAGTGAAACTCTTTTTTTTTGAACTTTTCTCCAGATTGAAAATGGAGTTTTTTCTCTACCATAAATATCCGCGTTGATATGATTTTCGTTCAAAATAGAGCTTAACTCAAAAGAAAGTTCTTCAAATAAATTTTTCTTATCAAGTTTGATTTCGTCCAATCTTTTTTTAATTAATTTCCTTGCATCATTATTTAAAATTTCAAAAGATAAATCTTCAAGCTCATCTCGAATTCTGTGCATACCCATTCTATCTGCAAGCGGTGCATATATTTCCATTGTTTCCTGAGCAATTCTTTTTCTTTTATCTACTTTGGTTATTGCTTTGATTGTTCTCATATTATGAAGTCGATCAGCAATTTTAACCAATAAAACTCTGATATCTTTAGAAGTAGCTAAAATCAATTTTCTAAAGTTTTCGGCTTTTGAGTTAAAGCTTGCGGTATTTTCAAAAACAGAAATTTTAGTAACCCCATCTACTAAATCAGCTACTTCTGGACCAAATTCATTTTTTATTGTCTCATAAGTAGCAAAAGTATCTTCAATTGTGTCATGTAATAATCCAGTAGTAATAGTTGCACTATCTAATTTTAATTCCGTAAGAATATTGGCAACTTCAATTGGATGAACAGAGTAAGGGTCACCAGATGCTCTTTTTTGATTTTGATGTGCCTTGATAGCAAAGTTATATGCTTTATCTAATTTCTCATGATTAAGAAATTTGTTATATACTTTAACTTTATTTATAAGTTCATTAGAATTCAACATCCTTTACTATATCATTAAATTAAATTTGTTTAATAGATGTAATATCGTCCACAGGAAGTAATGAAATTAGGGTCTTAATATCTAATTTTTTAGATGGGTGTTTCCAGTTTCTTTCAATTTCAAATAAGGGAATTAAAACAAAATTTCTTTTATGCATTCTAGCATGAGGTAAATTAAGCTTACTTTTGATATTTAATTTCATTTTATTATAATCAATTATATCAATGTCACATATTCTTGGTGAGTTTTTTTTCGTTTTTTTTCTGCCTAAATTTATTTCTATTTCTTTACATATATTAAGTAATTTTAAAGGACTATAATTACATTTAACTTTTAATAATATATTTAAATATTTTGGATATTTCGGATTGGGCCAGGATGGTGTTTCATAATAATTTGAAACTGAA
Organism: uncultured Pelagibacteraceae bacterium; assembly: GCA_902617825.1. Taxonomy (GTDB): domain Bacteria; phylum Pseudomonadota; class Alphaproteobacteria; order Pelagibacterales; family Pelagibacteraceae; genus Pelagibacter. Next base: position 3,063 of record CACMYE010000034.1, read on the forward strand.
AGAAAATTTATATTATTTTGTTTTAAAAAAAATTTAGCTTTTTCAATGTTCTCTTTCCTTGCTCCAAGATTGGATCCAACTCCTAAATAAACTGTTTTAGCTAGATCTTCTGATATATCTTGATTTTTCACGGTTCCAATCTCTATTTTTTTTAGTAGCTCTTTTATCGTATTGTTTTTTACCTTTAGCAACTGCTAGTTCAATTTTAGCTTTTCCTTTTTTAAAATACATTTTTGTTGGCACAATAGTAAAACCATCTCTCTGCATTTTTCCAATAAGTTTATTTATTTCTCTTTTGTTTAATAAAAGTTTTCTTTCATCTATTGGATTGTGATTTGAATAGCTTGCTTGTTTATATGGAGAGATATGTGAATTAATAAGAACTATCTCACCTTTTTTTTCAACAGCATATGCATCAGCTATATTAACTTTACCGTCTCTAATAGATTTTATCTCTGAGCCCTTTAAAACTATTCCTGCCTCTAAAAGATCTTCAAAAAAATAATTAAAACTTGCTTTTCTATTTAAACAAATAATCTTTAAACCAGGATTGGTTTTTTTGTTCATTAAATAAGTTTTGCAGTCTCTATGGCTTTTTTTACAATTATTTTAGTCTCTTCAGTAACTTTAACTAATGGTAATCTAACCTCATCATCACACAAATTCATTAGTTTAGCTGCGTATTTAACTGGACTAGGATTGCTTTCAACAAACATTGCAGTATGAACTGGTTGTAAAATATTATCTAACTCTTTAGCTTTTGCAAGATTATCGTCGTTTTTAGATATTGAATTTTTTTGGAATTCTGAACAAAGTTTTGGTGCGATATTTGCTGTCACACTAATAGTGCCTACTCCTCCTCTTTTGTTAAATTCAAACGCATTGTCATCATTTCCAGTTAATTGAATAAAGTCTTTACCCATTTTATTTAATTGTTGATTAACTCTATCTAGATCGCCAGTAGCATCTTTTACACCAACAATATTTTTTAGTTCATATAATCTTGCCATGGTATCAACCGACATATCAATTACTGATCTGCCTGGAATATTATAAATTATAATAGGGATCCCACATTTATCATTAATAGCTTTGTAATGTTGGTATAGCCCTTCTTGTGTAGGTTTGTTATAATATGGCGTTACAACTAAGGCACCATTTGCTCCTGCTTTTTCAGCGTGAGAGGTTAAGGATATTGCCTCCTCTGTAGAATTAGATCCTGTTCCAGCGATAACCGGTATTTTTCCATTACTCTCTTTAATACATAAATCAATTACACGTTCATGTTCAGTATGACTGAGGGTTGGGGACTCTCCAGTAGTGCCTGCTGGAACTAGCCCAGACGTGCCATTATCAATATGAAAATGAATGAGCTTTATATATGCAGCTTCATCTAAACCATTATTTTTAAATGGTGTGATTAAGGCAACATTTGATCCTTTAAACATAAATACTTATAACATAGTTTACAGATTCATATACTAAAAGATTATGTACAAAAAAATATTAGCTATTATTGGAGTGGTCTTATTTGTTTCTCTTAAAATAACCAACCTACATGCAGAGAGCTTACAAATTATTCCTCCTCAAAAACCGACTTTATCATCAGAAGAGATAATTAAAAAAATATCAAAAAATATTATTACGCCTCTTAAAAAGCCTTCAAAATTAAAAAAAGTTGAAAAAAAAATTGTTGCTAAGCAAGACAAAGAGAGAAAGTTAAGTTTTAAAATTCCTAAAAAAAAACCAAGTGTTGCAGGAGTAATAACTACTAAAAACATTAAAATATCTAAATATTATAGCAAAAAAGATTTTGGTTTGGCAAAAAAGGCGATTTCTGAAATGCAAAAAAGTAAATGGACTTCAGCTTTAAATGTTTCCAAAAAAGCTAAAGATAAATCTATTTATAATTTTATTCAGTGGAGACATCTACTAACAACTGGAAATCAAGCCTCTTTTTACGATTATAAGGTTTTTATAGACAGTAATCCTGAATATCCAAGAATTGACAGATTAAGATATTTGGCAGAACATAAATTATCTACAACTAATATTTCACCTAAGAAAATCATAAATTGGTTTGGTGCAAAGGAACCACTTAGCGGATTTGGTAAAATGATATTAGGTGAAAGTCACCTATTAATTGGTAATAAATCTAAGGGTACAAATTTAATTAAAGAAGGTTGGATTACAGCAAAATTATCAAGGAATGATTTAAAGTTTTTTAGAAAAAAATTTAAAAAAAGTCTAAATGCAGATGATTATATTAAAAGAGCAGATTATCTTGCATGGAATGGAAAGCATTGGGATCTTAAAAGACTAACAAGATATTTACCAAAAGATTATGAGCTTTTATATACCGCAAGACAAATACTAATAAGTAAGGGATATGGAGTTGACCAAGCAATTAAAAATGTACCACAAAAATTTAAAAATGATGCAGGTCTTAATTATGATCGTTTGAAATGGAGAAGAAAAAAAGGTCGTGTAGACTCTTCAACGGAAATTCTACTAAAAATTAAAAATGATAAAGATTATTTAGTGATGCCAGAAAAATGGTGGAAAGAAAGAGAAATAATTTCACGGGCTCTAATTTATAAAAAAAAATACGAAATTGCTTATAAAATATCAAGTAATCACGGTATGACTGAAGGGTCAGACTTTGCAGCAGCAGAGTGGATGAGTGGCTGGATAGCTTTGAGTTTTTTAAATGATCCTTTAACAGCAAAAAATCATTTTAAAAATTTTTATGACAACGTTAACTATCCAATTAGTACCTCTAGAGGAGCTTATTGGCTTGGTAGTGCTTATGAGAAACTCGGAGATAAAGAGCAATCGAATAGATGGTATGTAGAAGCATCAAAATATTTAACTACTTATTATGGCCAATTAGCATTTTTAAAGATCAATCCTAATGGAAAATTTGAGCTTAATAAAGACATGGAAATTGATAAAAAATATCGACTTATTTTTTTTAATAAAGAACTGGTTAAAATTACTTATCTTTTAGATGAACTTAAAAAAGATAAATATACTAAATTTATTTTAAGACACCTAGCTAATGATGATATCTCTAAAGGGAGTGAAATACTGGCTGCCGAACTTGCAACAAGTATAAATAGATACGACTTTGCGATACAAGTTTCTAAAATTGCCTCCTATCAAAAAAGATTTCATAATAAATTTAATTATCCAATTATTAGTACGCCAAAAAATATTAATGGAAGAAAAATCCCAGATAGCGCTTTAATTTTATCTATTATAAGACAAGAAAGTGAATTTGATTTAGCAGCCAACAGTCACGCAGGTGCAAAAGGATTAATGCAACTAATGCCATACACTGCTAAATTAGTTTCTAAACAAGCTAAACTTCCTTATTCTAAATCACGATTAACTACAGATCCTGAATATAACATTAATCTAGGTTCACATTATATTGCAGGACTTATATTACAGTATGATGGAGCTTACCCTTTTGCTGTTGCTGCTTATAATGCTGGACCAAACAGAGTTAAGTATTGGAAAAAAATTAATAAAAATCCACAAAAGAAACAAATTAATTATGTTGATTGGGTTGAATTAATTAAATTTAGAGAAACAAGAAACTATGTTCAGCGGGTTATGGAGAACTACAATGTCTACAGGTACATATTAGAACAAAGACCTATTTCAATGAGAGATTTCTTTAAAGATCGTCCTCTATTTTAATGGCGGAAGAGGAGGGATTCGAACCCTCGGTACAAGTTTCCTCGCACGGTCATTTAGCAAACGACTGGTTTCAGCCTCTCACCCACTCTTCCGTATGACATTGTGTAATAAGCGATTGTATTGAAAATTCAATGTTTATAAAGTAATTATTCAGTTATTATGAGAAATAAGTACTCTATATTTTCTTTGTTTAAAAATGCTTTGTCATATCATGAAAATTGGCAAAGAGCCTGGAAAGATCCAGTGCCTAAAAATGAATATGATACTGTAATTGTTGGTGGAGGTGGTCATGGTTTAGCAACAGCATACTACTTAGCAAAAAAACATGATATGAAAAACATTGCAGTAGTAGAAAAAGGTTGGATTGGTGGTGGAAACACTGGCCGTAATACAACAATTATTAGATCAAATTATCTATGGGATGCTAGTGCTGGTCTGTATGATCATGCGTTAAAAATCTGGGAAGGTTTGTCTCAAGAACTTAATTATAATGTTATGTTTAGTCAAAGAGGTGTAATGAATCTTGCTCACAATTTGCAAGATGTGAGAGATTTAAAAAGAAGAACTCACGCCAACAGATTGAATGGAATTGATGCAGTTTATTTAAATACTGAGGAAGTAAAAAAATTTTGTCCAATTATAAATACATCAAAAGA
>CACMYE010000035.1 GCA_902617825.1 uncultured Pelagibacteraceae bacterium
GGTTAAACAATTTAAAACTCTAGTAATACAATATGATATTAATGGTAGTATAAATAAAAAAGTAAACGGTGGTGCAACACAAACCTTTGCAAAAAAAAATTTAGCTTTTGATTGTCCATCTTTTCAACATCATTTTAAAGATATTAAAAGTCCTTTTGCTGATTCAGTTGCTAGAAGTAAAGATCAAGATAATCAAGGCTGGGCTGGACAATGTTGTAACTATGGTAAAGAAGGATTTACATATATTTGGCAGAAAGCTGGAGGATATTGTACCTTTTCAACTTATGTAAATTCTATTGAATTAGTGTACGATGAGGTTAATTGGTCTAATTAATTTATTTAAAAATCTGTATCTATTAACAATGTGATTATATTGTTTTGGTGATATTATCTTCACATGAAAAGAAATGGCTTCACATTAATAGAACTCCTAGTCGTTGTAGCAATCATTGGCATTCTTGCGGCTGTTGGAGTTGTTGCATACAGTGGATATACAGCTGGAGCAAAATCATCTGCAACAAAGTCGATCCATTCAAATTTAGTCAAATATGTCGAGGCTGAACTACTAAAATGTCAGCTAGGCGAAAGCAGAGTTATGAAAAATAATCTAGCTTGTTCAAATAGAAAAACTTCAAACCAATCATCTCAATCAGCTTCTAGAGCTTTGCTTAATGACTTTAAAAACCCATACAAGTCAAGTGAGGAAGCAATATATAATGGAAATATTTATGATTGCAAATTAGATAGTAACACAGGGCGAGTTTATGTTTATGACGATGGAACTACTTTATACATAAGAAGCTGTCCTAAATTAAATGAAATGTTATCTTACACAGGTGTAGTAGAATAAAATAAACAATGAGAGAAAAGGGTTTTACTTTAATTGAGCTTTTGGTTGTTGTTGCCATAATTGGTATCTTGGCTGCTGTTGGAGTAGTAGCTTACAGTGGGTATACTGCTGGAGCAAAAAAATCTGCAGCTAAATCTAATCATAATGCAGTAGTTAAATATATTATGAGTGAAACTATGAAATGTTCATTGGGAGAAACAAAATCAATGAGTGATAATTTAGATTGCACAAAGCAAAGCTTAGCTAATTGGAAGGATTTTGTTGCTAAAGCAACTGAAAAGGCCCTCATAGATTTCAAAAATCCTTACGATTCATCAAGAGTTTCAGTAACTCATGGTGGTGGCATATCAATCGATACAGATGTTGGATTTAATAGAATGAGATCTCCTGGGACTACAATTCAGGTCCTAACATGTATTACCACTCCTTGTACAGGTACTATGTGCACTGTACCCAATCATCTTTGTAGTAAAGATATAACTATAAAGTAATGAAACAAAAGGGGTTTACTCTAATAGAGCTATTAGTCGTAGTAGCTATCATAGGTATTCTAGCTGCTGTAGGAGTGGTTGCTTATAGCGGGTATACAGCAGGTGCTAAAAAAAATACATCTAAAGCAAATCACAAAGCTGTGTGTAAATATATTTCAACAGAGATTAAATTGTGCGAATTAGGGGAGAGTAAAATTTTTAATGGCAATTTGAGCTGTTCAGATTTAAATTTAGGAAATAATTCAGATCGTGTAGCTAGAGCTGCAGCTACAGATTTATCTGATTTTACAAAAAATGCTTATTCTACTAATAATAGTGCTATTACTCTATTTCATAACAATGATGTTCCAGGCGATATTGGAATTGGAAAGTATAGTAAAAAAGAAATTCACGTTAGGACTTGTTGGGACAGCACTTGTCCAACTCAAACTACATCGTCAACACCAAATGTTGATCAATGTATTATTAATGTAGATTAAAGTATGAAAAACAAAGGCTTCACCCTAATAGAACTTCTTGTTGTTGTAGCTATCATCGGTATTCTGGCTGCAGTAGGTGTGGTTGCTTATAGTGGGTATACAAAGAGTGCTAAAAAACAAGCTTGTACTTCTAATCATAAAACAGCCGAAAGATATATAACTACTGAAATGAATTTTTGTATGCTTGGTACCAGTAGTACAGCTATGAATGGTAATCTTAATTGTTCCAATATGGATAATGAAAAGATTGCTAAAGCTGCAGCTGATACATTAACAAATTTTAAAAATCCATATGATACTAACAGTAATGCAATTACCTACGATAATAATCTTACTGTAAGAAATATCAAAGATATGGGTTACAACCGAATAACAACAAATGGATCAGGTGGAAGTGGAGATACAGTTCATATTGATAGCTGTTGTTATTTTGATACCAGTCAATACGGAAGATGTCCTAACAATAATGTTTTGCAGTCACTTATCTACACGAAATAAAAATGACTACTTGATCACGGCACAATCCTGGCACAATCCTGGCACAATCCTGGCACACTTAATTTTAAAAGTTGATTAAACTTTAACTTTGCAAAATAATAAGTGTTGATTTAATTGAGTGATGGTGCCCCCGCACGGATTCGAACCGCGGACCTATTGATTACAAATCAATTGCTCTACCAACTGAGCTACAAGGGCATGCGCAATAATTATTAATTATTTATTAAATAATCAACTCTTTTTTTTAATATAACTTAAATGATGAAAGGCAATAGCAGCACAATTGGAGATATTTAAACTTTCAATCCTATCATTAATATTAATTTTAACAAAGAAATCAGTATATTTACCAGTATGTTGTCTCATACCAAAACCCTCGGATCCAAATAATAAAATATTATTTCCTTCCCACTTGATGTCTGTAAAATCCTTTTCACCCCTCACATCAAAACCATAAACCCAAAAATTTTTTTCTCTTAAATTTTTTAGTGTTGAATTTATATTTGATACTTCAAAAATATTTAAATGTTCCATACTTCCACTTGCAGATTTGTACATTAGCTTACTATCATTTGGAAAGTGCCTTTCTTTTATTATTAAACCATCAATTTTAAATGAGGCTGCACTCCTTATTAAAGAGCCAATATTCCTTGGGTCTGTTACTTCATCTAAACAAACAAATGTGAGATTATTTTTATCTTTTATAAACTCTTTAAGATCAGGTTGATCTAAATGCTCTAGTTCAGCAACGTAACCATTATGCATCAAATGTTCTTTAGATGAATATTTATCTAGTTCTTTTTTTGATTTAAAATATACTTTTACATCTTCTAGTAGATTTTTATTTAGGTTTTTTCTGTGAATATTTTTTTTTGCTTCTTCAGTTAAGAAAACTCTTAAAACCTTTCTTTGAGGGTTTTTAAGAGCTTCGATAACAGCATGTTGACCAACAATAAAGAATGAAGGTTTGTTCATAAATATCATTAGTTTTACACGTTTTTTCGAATATTTACCTATTAAATCACGTGTTGCATTTGCATAAATAAAATATATAAAACGCATGTTGTTTAAAGCTTTATTGAACAGGGGACACTTCCCCAAAAGGAGGGGTTCCAGAGCGGTCAAATGGGGCGGGCTGTAAACCCGTTGACTTCGGTCTTCGAAAGTTCGAATCTTTCCCCCTCCACCATTCAGTAGTGTTTTAATTGGCAATGGAGTGTTACTCTTGGGGTTGTGCGGGTGTAGTTCAATGGTAGAACGCTAGCCTTCCAAGCTGGATGTAAGGGTTCGATTCCCTTTACCCGCTCCAAGAAAAAAATTAGTAATGAAACAAATAAAACTGAGGTAAAAAAGTAATGTCGAAAGAAAAATTTGTAAGAAATAAACCCCACTGTAACATTGGGACTATTGGTCATGTCGACCATGGTAAAACAACTCTTACTGCTGCAATCACAAATGTGTTAGCACAAGCAGGTGGTGGAACTGCGGTTGCTTACGATCAAATTGATAAAGCGCCAGAGGAAAAAGAGAGAGGGATAACAATTTCAACTGCTCACGTTGAGTATGAAACCGAAAAAAGACACTATGCTCACGTAGATTGTCCGGGTCACGCTGACTATGTAAAAAATATGATTACTGGTGCAGCACAAATGGACGGTGCAATTTTAGTTGTAAATGCTGCAGACGGTCCAATGCCACAAACTAGAGAACATATTCTTCTAGGTAGACAAGTTGGAATTCCAGCAATTGTAGTTTATCTTAATAAAGTGGATCAAGTTGACGATAAAGAAATGATCGAACTTGTAGAGGAAGAAATTAAAGAACTTTTAACATCTTATAAATACCCTGGTGACAAAACACCAATTGTTAAAGGTTCTGCTTTAGCAGCCGTTGAAGGAAGAGACGATGAAATTGGAAAAAATTCAATTTTAGAATTAATGAAAGCTGTTGACGAACATATCCCACAACCAGCTAGAGAAGTAGACAAACCTTTCTTGATGCCTGTTGAGGATGTATTTTCAATTTCCGGTAGAGGAACAGTTGCAACTGGTCGGGTTGAATCAGGTGTCATCAAAACTGGTGAAGAAGTTGAGATCGTGGGCATTAAAGAAACAAAGAAATCAGTTTGTACTGGTGTTGAAATGTTTAGAAAGCTTTTAGACACAGGTGAGGCTGGTGATAACGTTGGAATTTTATTGAGAGGTATAGAAAGAGATGACATCGAAAGAGGTCAAGTTCTTTGTAAACCTGGATCTATTACTCCACATACTAAATTTGAAGCTCAAGCGTATGTACTTAAAAAAGATGAGGGTGGAAGACACACCCCTTTCTTTACTAAATACAGACCACAGTTTTATTTTAGAACAACAGACGTAACTGGTGAAGTAGAATTACCAGCTGGAACAGAAATGGTTATGCCAGGTGATGATGCTAAATTCACAGTTAAATTAATTACACCGATTGCAATGGCTGAAAAATTAAACTTTGCTATCAGAGAAGGTGGAAGAACTGTTGGAGCAGGAGTAGTAACTAAAATTATAGAGTAACTCTATAAATAGGAGTGTAGCTCAATTGGTAGAGCGCCGGTCTCCAAAACCGGAGGCTGAGGGTTCGAGTCCCTCCGCTCCTGCCAATTAGAGGTAAAAAAATATGAGAAACCCAATTAAATTTATTCAAGAAGTAAAACAAGAGGCATTTAAAGTTACTTGGCCAACTTGGAAAGAAACTTTGCAAGGTGCTTTAATGGTATTTGCGATGGCAGTGATAATGTCTTTGTTTTTCTTACTTTTAGATCAGTTTTTAAAGTTTTTGCTAGAACTTTTACTTAAGGTGAGTATTTAATGAAAAACTGGTATATTGTTCAATCTCATTCTAGTTTTGAAAATAAAGTTGCTTCTCTAATTAAAGAAGAAGCAGATAAAGCTAAAATAAGTGAAAAATTTGAGGAAATTGTTGTCCCAACTCATGATGTTACTGAAGTTAAAAGAGGGAAAAGAATTCAAAGGAAAAAGAAATACTTTCCTGGATATGTGTTAATTAAAAGTGAGATGGATAACAATATTTATCACATGATAAAAAACATAAAAAGAGTGAGCGGCTTTCTTGGTTCAAAAGGCATTCCAGTCCCGGTTTCAGATAAAGAAGTAGAAAAGATTTTAGGTCAAATAAAAGATGGTGTGGCTCAACCAAAATCTGGTATAGAATACAATGTTGGTGAAAAAATTCAAGTTGTTGATGGTCCTTTCGCATCATTCAGTGGAATGATCGAAGAAATAGATGAAGAAAAGTCTAGACTTAAAGTGTCAGTTTCTATATTTGGACGTCCAACACCAGTAGATTTAGAATATAACCAAGTTGAGAAAGTAAGTTAATGGCAAAAGAAATTAGTGGATTTATAAAATTACAAATTAAGGGTGGTCAAGCTAACCCAGCACCTCCTGTAGGACCTGCTTTAGGTCAAAGGGGTGTTAACATCATGGAATTTTGTAAAGCTTTCAATGACAAGACAAAATCTATGGCAGGTAAACCTGTTCCTGTTGAAATCACAGTTTATAAAGATAAAAAATTTGACTTTAAAATTAAATCTCCTCCAGCATCTTACTATATTAAAGAAGCAGTAAAGCTTAAAGGTGGATCGAAAGAACCTGGAAGAAATATTGTAGCTTCAATTTCGAAAAAACAATTAGAAGATATTGCGAGAGAAAAAATGAATGATCTTAACGCTCATGATATCAGTGAAGCAGTAAAAATTATTGCAGGATCAGCAAGATCAATGGGTATAGAGGTTAAAGAATAATGCCTTCAAAAAGATTTAAAAAATTACCAGAAAAAACAAAAGATCTAAGTGCAGAGGCTTTTGAAAAATTGATACCTGAACTTAAAAAAAATTGCACTACCAAATTTGATGAATCTTTTGATTTAAGTTTTCAAATAAATAATAAACAAAAGAAAAGTGAAGTTAATATTAGAACTGTAGTTAATTTACCAGGTGGAACTGGTAAAAAAGTAAAAGTAGCTGTTGTTTGTGAAGACAATAAAGCTCAAGAAGCCAAAGATGCTGGAGCAGATATTGTGGGTAGTGAAGAATTTGTTGAAAAAATTAAAAGCGGTGAATTGAATTTTGAAAAATTAATATGTACACCTGGAATGATGGTTAAGCTTTCAAAATTAGGAAAAGTTTTAGGTCCAAAAGGATTAATGCCGAATCCAAAACTTGGTTCAGTATCAGATAATATTAAACAGGCTGTAAAAAATGCAAAATCAGGTCAAGTTGAAATTAGAAATGATAAAGATGGTAATATTGGTGTGAGTATCGGTAAAAAATCTTTTAGTGATGAGCAGTTAATTAAAAATTACAACGCTATCTTAGAAACTTTAGAAAAAGAAAAGTCAAATAATACTCTAAAAGGGGATTTAATAAAAAATGTTTTTGCAACCTCAACAATGGGTGTTTCTTATAAAGTTAAATTAGGTAAGTCGATATAGTTATGATGAATAAAGATCAAAAGAAAAATTATATTCAAGAAATGACCTCAAAATTTGAGAATAGTAAAGCTGTTATGGTTACTCATTATCAAGGTTTAACTATGACACAATTAGATGATTTGAGAGCAAAAATGAGAGAGCATGGAATTGTTTTTAAAATCACTAAAAATAGAATTACTAAACTTGCATTAGAAAAAACTAAATGCAAAGATTTGACTAATTTGTTTACTGGTCCAACAGCGGTTGCTTTTGGAGAAGATGCAATCATGTCAGCAAGGATTCTCTCAAAATTTGCAAAAGATAACGAAAATTTAAAAT
>CACMYE010000036.1 GCA_902617825.1 uncultured Pelagibacteraceae bacterium
CTTTCATTATATAAGTGGGCACCAATTGCTGAAGAGTTAAAAACTTTAGATCGTAAAATTGTTTTAAATTCTATGATATTGAAGTGGGAAGTTATTAAACAAGAATTTCAAAACTTAATTCAGTTTTAAATATTTTTTCTATTATCAACTAAACTGTCAACAACACTTGGATCAGCTAAAGTCGTGGTGTCACCTAATTCACCATGTTCATTAGCAGCAATTTTTCTTAAAATTCTTCTCATTATTTTTCCAGATCTTGTCTTTGGTAGACCAGGTGCAAAATGAATATGGTCTGGACGTGCGTGAGCACCCACTTGTTTTTTTACCCAAAGTTTTAGATCTCTCTCTAGTTCACCTGTTTCAATTTCACCTGCATTTAAAGTGACATAACAATATAGACCGTTTCCTTTAATATCATGTGGGTAACCAACCACTGCTGCTTCAGCAACCTTAGGATGAGCAACAAATGCACTTTCGATCTCAGCAGTGCCTAGATTATGTCCAGATACAATAATTACATCATCAACCCTTCCAGTGATCCAGTAATATCCATCTTTATCTCTTCTACATCCATCACCAGTAAAATATTTTCCATTGAACTGGGAAAAATACGTGTCGATAAATCTTTGATGGTCTCCATAAACAGTTCTCATTTGGCCTGGCCATGATTGAGCAATACAAAGTCTTCCTTCTCCAGCGCCTTTTATCTCTTCACCGTTTTTATCAACAATGACAGGCTTTATTCCATAGAAAGGTTTTGTAGCTGAACCAGGTTTTAATGGAATGGCTCCAGTTTGAGGAGCTATCAGTATTCCTCCAGTCTCAGTTTGCCACCAAGTATCTACAATTGGGCTTTTAGAATTACCAACTGTTTTGTAATACCACATCCAAGCCTCAGGATTAATTGGTTCACCAACTGTCCCAAGTAATTTTAAAGATTTTCTAGAGGTTTTTTTAACTGGTTTATCACCTTCACGCATTAAAGCTCTAATTGCTGTGGGTGCAGTGTAGAAAATATTAACTTTATATTTATCAACGATTTGCCACCATCTTGAAGTATCAGGATAATTAGGAATTCCCTCAAACATTAATGTTGTAGCACCATTTGCAAGAGGCCCATAAATAATATAACTATGTCCCGTTACCCACCCAATATCAGCAGTACACCAATAAATATCTTTTGGCTTATAGTTAAAAATATATTGGTGGGTCATAGATGCATAAACCATATACCCACCCGTAGTATGGAGAACTCCTTTTGGTTTACCAGTTGAACCTGAAGTGTATAAAATAAATAAAGGATCCTCAGCATTCATTTCTTCTGGTTCACAATTACTAGGAACATCTTTTATTAGATCATGATACCAAACATCTCTTTCGTTATTCCAATTGATATAGTTTCCAGTTCTTTTAACAATGATACATTTTTTCACGTTTGGGCAATTTGTTAGCGCCTCATCCGTTGTATACTTTAATGGAATAGTTTTTCCACCTCTCACACCTTCATCAGCAGTGATTATATATTCAGATTCGCAATCATTCACTCTACCCGAAATCGATTCTGCAGAGAAACCACCAAATATTATTGAATGAACTGCTCCAATTCTTACACATGCTAACATTAAAATTGCAAGCTCTGGTATCATGGTTAAATAAATTGTAACTCGATCACCTTTTTTAATTCCAAGTTTTTTTAAACCATTTGCAGCCTTTGAAACTTTTTGGTGTAGTTGTTTGTAAGTTATTTTTTGACTATCTTTTGGATCATCGCCAACCCAAATAATTGCAGTTTTATCTTTTTTATCTTTTAAATGTCTATCAATACAGTTTGCAGAAGCATTTAAACTTCCATCTTGATACCATTTAATTTTTACTTCTTTATTACTGTATTTAACGTCTTTGATTTTTTTATACGGTTTTATCCACGTAATTCTTTTACCTTCTTTCCTCCAAAAATCGTCATTACTTTTGATAGATTGTGAATATTTTTGTTGGTACTTGCTTTTATTTGCCAAACTTGCTTTTACCCACTCTGTTTTAGTTTTTATCACTAATTCAGGGGGAGAGGAACCATTCTCTTTTTTACTAATCTTTTTATTTTTCCTTTTTTTTTTAATTTTTTTTGAAACTTTTTTTACTCTAGTTTTTTTCTTAATTTTTTTAGCAGATTTTTTTTTTACTTTAGTTTTTTTTCTTTTTTTTTTAGGCATATAAAATTTTATATTTAAATTCTACTCATGTTATTTATGATTTTCCAGCTTTTATAATCGATTGGCATAACAGATAATCTACTCTGTTTAATCAACGCTAAATCGCCTAATTCCTTACGTTTTTTTATATTTTCTAAAGTAACTGCTCTGTCTAATTTCTTTTTAAACTTGACGGTAACAGCAACAAAGCGACCACTTTCATCAGTTTTGTCAATGTAGTGCTCTTTAATGACCTCTACAATACCCACAATTTCTTTACCTATGTTTGAATGATAAAAAAAACAAAGATCACCCTTTTTCATAGTCTTTAAGTTTCTTGCGGCCTGATAATTTCTTATGCCATCCCAGGGAGCACCTCTAGCACCTGATTTTATTTGTTGATCAATTGACCATACGTCCGGTTCAGATTTAATTAACCAATATTGCATTTTTATGTTTGTATAAGTTATATATAATAAAGATGCTTTTTATAAATACTTTTAATTTATAATTTTTAAAAATTTTATGATCGGTTTTGAAACAATTGGAAATGCCACATTAACATTATTTGATGATGAACCAATTCTGACAACTGATCCCTGGGTATTTGGAAATCCTTATTTTGGCAGCTGGGGTCATAAATATATTATACCTCAAGAACAAATAAACAATATAAATAAATGTAAATTTATTTGGCTCTCACATGGACATCCAGATCACATCGATCCAGACTCTTTTGATTTATTTCAGGGTAAGAAAATTTTATTAGCAGATCATTACAACAAAAGAATATTTAATGAATTATCAAAAAAATATGATTGTACTCAACTTAAAAGCAATACTTGGTTTCGAATATCAAAAAATATTAGAATAAAAAGTTTTTCAGATTGGAACCAAGACTCTAGTTTATTAGTAGAAATTTTGAAAAAAGATATAATACTTAATTTAAATGATGGACAAGCTCTAGGCTGGTCGTCAGAGATAAAAAAAATTATAAAAAATTATAAAAATAAATTTTTACTTAGATTAATAAGTTGGGGTGATGCAGATATGATTAATTTTTATGATCATCATAATAAATTTATTTTACCCTTAGCTGCTGAAAAAAAACCTTGTGGTCAAACTTATGCTTATAATTTAAAAAAATGGGGTTGTAATTTTGCTGTACCCTTTTCTTCTATGCACAGGTATGTGCGAGATGATTCTTCTAAAATGAATAAATTTACAACACCTTTAAATTTACACTATGAAAAATTTAATAATAAGCACGGAGAGATGCTACCTGCATTTTTAAGGTGGAATACACTTGAGCATGATTATAAAAAGATAAATCCTCAGGAAAATTTAAATGAAATTAAATCTTCTGATTTTTACGGTGATAACTGGTCTGATCAACTAGAGCAGGATGATGAAATAAGTCTTAAAAATTATTTTTCTAAATTTTATCATTTAAAAAAAAAATTTGGTTTCATAAATTTTATAGTAGGTAAAAAAGAATATCGTATAGAACTATCAGATAAAAAAGAAGGTATTGAGTTTAAAACACCAAGAAATTCTTTGATTTATTCAATAAATAACAAAATTTTTGATGATTTGCTTATTGGCAACTTTATGAAAACAAGGCTTATAAATGTTCCAAGTCTTTATCCAGACTTTACTCCGTATGTTACAAAATATGGAGATAATGCAAATATTTATTCAAAAGAAGAATTAAAAGAATATTTCGATTATTATAAATTAAACTCCTCTAATTTTTGGATAGACTTTTTAAAAATCAAATCTGAAGATTTTATAAGAGCAAAATTGGGAAGTTACAGGTCAATTTATTATTTAGCTAGATCTATTAAAAGGTCTTTCCCATTTTAAAATATTATTAATTTAAAAATCAGATTTAATAATCCTTTATTAAATTATAAGTACATAAAATCTATTTTATTTTGATTACAGCTTGAGCTCCTTTAATATTAAATGCTATATATTCAAACTCATCTTTATTAAAAATTTCATTTAATGCTTTATATTCTCCCTCTTCCCATCCAGTAAAATTATACAGTTCATCAAAGATTATAACTGCATTTTTTAACAAATAAGGTTTCAACCTTTCTAGTGTATATTTTGTTGAATTATAAGTATCTAAATCTAAATGAACAAAGTTTATCTTTGGATTATGTTTTTTTAAAAAATCATCTAGGGTATTTTCTACCCAACCTATAATTGGTTCAATATTTGAATTCATTTTTGGAATTTGTTTATTTAAATTAAAAGAACCTTTAGTATCGCTTGTGCCAATCCAGTCCTCTTTTAAACCTTCAAAACTATCAAATACATAAAACTTATTTACATATTCAGAAAAGAAATTAGCACTGGTACCCTTGAAAACTCCAAACTCTAAATAATAATAATCTTTATTTTTATCATTTAATAAAGTTGTTTTAATTGCGTATTCACGAATTTGAAAAATATCTTTAAATAATAGGCTCTTTTTAAAATGCACTTCAAAATTTGCAAATGTTTCTTCTACTAAATTTTCTTCTATTTTGTCCTCTAACTTTGTTTTTTTTTTAAGCTCAGTTGGAACAAGAAAGATTGTGACTCTGCTAATTAATAATATGAATTTAGAAATCTTACTCAATAAAAATTTGAAATTATTTTTCATTATATAAATTAGGTTAACCTATCAATAATTAGAATTTTAAACCAGCTCCTTTTAGAAAAATTGCATCTTCATCTAAAGACCATCTTGGTTTTGCAGGATGATCTAAATTACTAAATTGATTTAATTTATATTTCTCTAAACCTACGATTGCAATCATTGCTGCATTGTCTCCACATAATTCTATTGATGGAAAAATACTTTTATATTTATTTTCTTCGCATAGATTAATTAGCATAGATCTAATATTTTTATTTGCAGCAACCCCACCTGCTACTACAAAAATTTTTTCTTTTAATTCATTTATTTTTTCAAACTCCATAAATGCGACCTTTGTTTTTTTATATAAAATTTCTTCAATTGTTTTTTGAAAAGATGCAGCAAGATCAAATCTTTCTTGATCGGTTTTAATATTTTTTATTACTTTTAATACTGCAGTTTTAAGTCCTGCAAAAGACAAATTACAACCACCTTTATATAATATAGGTTTTGGCAAATCATATTTATTAGGATCACCTTTTTCTGCTAATATTTCAATTTGCGGACCACCTGGAAATTCGACTCCTAAAAGTTTTGCAGTTTTATCAAATGCTTCTCCTAAAGCGTCATCTATTGTTGTTCCTAATCTTTTATATTTTCCAAAACTTTGAACGTTCAAAAATTGTGAGTGCCCACCTGATATTAATAAAAATAGGTAGGGATAATTTAAATTTGAATTTAATTTAGGACTTAATGCGTGACCTTCTAAATGGTTAACAGCAATAAAAGGTTTATCTAAAGATGTAGCAAAAGCTTTTCCAAAACTCAAACCAACTGATAGACAAACAATTAGGCCAGGTCCTGCAGTGGAAGCTACAGCATCAATCTCATCAATTTTTTTTCCACTCTCATCAATAGCTTTTTGAACAATCCAATCAATTTTTTCAATATGTGATCGTGCAGCTAATTCTGGAACTACCCCTCCAAATTCTTTATGAACTTCAACTTGGCTCGAAATAATGTTTGATAGAATTATTGGTCTTCCTTGTTCATTTTCAGTTATTAACGATGCAGCTGTTTCATCGCAGCTAGTTTCTATTCCGAGAATTAAGGGTTTTTTACTCATACAAATAGTTTTTAATAATTGTACAATCTCAATACAAGTAAGAAATAAATTTATTTATGAGTAGAAAAATTAGTATCGGATCTAGAGGAAGCAAGTTAGCGATGCTTTATGCTGAAAAAGCTAAAGATAAAATCATCAAAACTACTAATCTTAGTGATAAAGATGTAGTTATAAAAAAAATTACTACTAAAGGGGATGAGTTTCAAAATGTAAGATTATCAGAAGTTGGAGGTAAAGGATTATTTTCAAGTAATATTGAAAAAGAGCTTCAAAATAAAAATATTGATATTGCAGTTCACGCACTAAAAGATATGCCAGCCTTTGAAACAAAAGGTCTTAAAACAGATACATTTTTAGAAAGAAATGATCCAAGAGAAATTCTTATCGCAATGAATAAAAAAAAATTAAGTGAATTAAAAAAAAATTCTGTAATTGGAACTTCATCTTTTAGAAGAGAATATCAAATTAAAAAAATTAGATCAGATCTTGAATGTAAACTTATTAGGGGAAATGTTGATACACGAATTAAAAAATTAAAAGATGGAATATACGATGCAATAATTTTGTCCTATGCAGGAATCAAATTTCTAAATTTTGAGGATGAAATTTCAGAAATTTTTTCCCCAGAACAATTAATTCCAAGTGCTGGACAAGGTATAATTGCTCTTCAATGCAGAGAGGGAGACGAGGAAATAATCTCAGTTTTAAAAAAAATAAATCATTATGAAACATTTATGAGAGCACATCTTGAGAGAAATATTTTAAAAGTATTGGAAGGTGATTGTGAAACTGCTGT
>CACMYE010000037.1 GCA_902617825.1 uncultured Pelagibacteraceae bacterium
AAAAAAATCTTAAAAAAAATATTGAAAAAATTTTTAAAGTAAATGTTACAAAAATTAATATTATAAATAAGCAGAACAGAACTAAAGTTACTAGAGGAAAAAAAGTAAAAGTTTCAGGATACAAAAAAGCAATAATTACACTTAAAAAAGGTCAGAGTATTGATCTGACAACAGGAATTTAATAAATGGCATTAAAAACTTTTAAACCGTACACAAAATCTACTAGAGGGACTATTTTAGTTGATAGAACCGGACTATGGAAAGGTAAACCTTTCAAGTCGCTTGTTTCTCCTAAAAATGCCATGAAAGGTAGAAATAATAATGGTCATATCACCTCAATAAACAGAGCCGGTGGTCACAAAAAAATGTACAGACATGTTGACTTTTATAGAAAGAAATTTGACATGGAGGCTACTGTTGAAAGAGTAGAATACGATCCAAATAGATCATGCTATATTATGTTAGTTAAGTTTGAAGATGGAACTCACGCATACTTTCTTGCACCTCAAAAAATAAAAGTAGGTGATAAAATTGAAAGTGGATCCAAAAAGGAGATTAAAATTGGAAACTGTATGCCTTTGCAAGATATCCCGGTTGGTATCAATATTCATAATGTCGAGATACAGCCAGGCGGTGGTGGAAAAATCGCTAGATCAGCAGGATCTTCTGTAACAATTAGCGGTTTAGACGGGAATTACAGTTTAATTAAACTTGCATCTGGCGAAGTTAGAAAAATTGATTCTAGAGCTTTAGCTACAATAGGAATTTTAAGTAATCCCGATCAAAAAAATATTAAAATTGGAAAAGCAGGTAGATCAAGATGGTTGGGAAGAAGACCGCATACCAGAGGTGTTGTTAAAAACCCTGTAGATCACCCACATGGAGGTGGTGAAGGTAAATCTGCTGGTGGTAGACATCCTGTTTCACCTAAAGGTCAATCAGCCAAAGGATTAAAAACAAGAGATAATAAAAGAACAGATAAATTTATAGTTAAGAGAAGAAACAAAAGGAAGGACACTAAATAATGGCTAGAGCAGTTTGGAAAGGACCTTTTGTAGAAGAAAGTTTGATGAAAAAAGTTGACAAATATAGGGATGACCCAAAAAAAATTCCTATTAAAACATGGTCAAGAAAATCAACTATTCTGCCTGATTTTGTGGGAGTTAGTTTCCAAATTTATAATGGAAAAAAATTTATACCAATCACTATTTCAGAAGACATGGTTGGACATAAGCTAGGTGAGTTCGCACCAACAAGAACATTTTTTGGTCACACACCTGCAGATAAAAAAGCAAAACCTGCTACAGCAGAAAAGAAATAATAATGGGTAAAAAAAAGAAAATTAATAAAAATAATGATAAGACTGTAAAGTCTATCAATAATGGTGTCAGATCAAGTGTTAGAAAACTTAATCCAATACTAAAAAGTATAGTTGGAAAAAAAGTTGATATAGCAATTAGAGATTTACAGTTTTCTGAAAAAAGAATTACAAGGGATATTAGAAAAACTATCAGTTCAGCAGTTGCAAACGCAGAAAATAACTTTCAGTATGACATTGATAATCTTGTTGTTAAGGAAGCATATTGTGGAAAAAAAATAATCATGAAAAGATTTAGACCTCGTGCAAAAGGAAGAGCGGCTCCTATTTTAAAACCTTGGTCAACAGTTACAATAATATTATCAGAAACAAAACAATTGGAGAAACATGGGACAAAAAGTTAATCCTGTAGGTTTTAGGTTAGGTGTGAATAGAGGTTGGGACTCTGTTTGGTATGCTAAGAAAAAAGACTTTGGCAATTACTTGATCGAAGATTTTAAAATCCGTGAATATATTAAGAAAAACGTTATTAATTCTGGTGTATCCAAAGTTATGATCGAACGAACATCTAACAAATGTTACGTCACTATCTATACTTCTAGACCAGGTTTTGTTATCGGAAAAAAGGGAAGTGACATTGATAAAATAAAAAATAATTTATCAAAATTTACAACTAATGAAGTGAATTTAAATATTAAAGAAGTAAAAAAACCTGAGACTAATGCTTATCTTGTAGCAGAAAATATTGCACAACAACTTGTTAAAAGAATTTCTTACAGAAGAGCAATGAAAAGAGCGATGCAATCTTGTATTAGATTAGGTGCCAAAGGTATCAAAGTCTCTGTTAGTGGAAGATTAGGTGGAAATGAAATTGCTAGAACTGAATGGTTACGGGATGGAAGTATACCTTCACACACATTAAGAGCAGACATCGATTACGCTGAAGCTGAAGCATTAACAACTTATGGAATTATTGGAATTAAAGTATGGATTTATAAAGGTGAAGTTTTTGCAAGAGAATTTAGCCAAGAAACCAATAAAGCGACACCACAAGAGGGCAAACAATAATGTTACAACCAGTAAGAACAAAGTGGAGAAAAGCTCATAAAGGTAGAATTCATGGCACTGCTACAAGAGCAAGTACTATAAATTATGGAGCTTATGCATTAAAAGCTTTACAGCCAGAAAGAGTAACTGGTAAACAAATTGAAGCTGCTAGAGTTGCGTTAACAAGACATATGAAAAGACAAGGTCGAGTTTGGACTAGGATTTTTCCTAATATACCAGTTTCTAAAAAAACCAATTGAAGTTAGAATGGGTAAAGGAAAAGGATCGCCAGAGTATTTTGCTTGTAGAGTTAAACCGGGTAGAATTTTATTTGAGGTTGATGGTGTTTCAGAAGAAATAGCAAAACAGGCTTTATATAAAGCGTCCGCAAAATTACCTATTAAAACTAAAACAATTAAGAGATTTGTATAATGAAAAAGCAAGAAATCAAAAAATTATCAAAGGATGAAGTTTTAAAAAATATCGAAAAACTTAAAAAAGATCTTTTTAATTTTAGATTTCAGAAAATGAATTCACAAATAACAAATCCAGCTAAAATTGGAGAAACAAGAAAAACAATAGCAAGATTAAAAACTATATTAAAAGGAAAAATAAATGCCTAAAAAAATATTAACAGGTGTAGTTATAAGTGATAAGCCAAACAAAACTGTGACTGTTATGGTTGAACGTAAGTATTCACATCCCGTGCTTAAAAAAGTAATTAGAGTAAGAAAAAACTATAATGCTCATGATGAAAATAACAAATATAAAACTGGGGATAAAGTATCAATAATTGAAAGTAAGCCTTTTTCAAAAAATAAAAAATTTCAAGTTATGGAGAATACAAAATAATGATTGGTGTACAAACAGAATTACAAGTAGCTGATAATACAGGCGCAAAAAGAATAGAATGCATCAAAGTTCTTGGTGGATCCAAAAGAAGATATGCGAGTATAGGAGACACAATAGTTATTGCTGTTAAAGAAGCTATACCTAAAGGTAAAGTCAAAAAAGGTACAGTTCATAAGGCAGTTGTTGTAAGAGTTAAAAAAGGTATTCATAGAAATGATGGTTCAAAAGTAAAATTTGATAATAATGCTGCAGTTTTAGTAGATGATAAAGGTGAACCTGTTGGAACTAGAATTTTTGGCCCTGTCACAAGAGAATTAAGAAATAGAGGTCAAATGAAGATTATATCATTAGCCCCGGAGGTTTTATAAGATGATTAAAAAGGGTTTAAAAGTCGAAGTTTTAACAGGTAAAGATAAAAAAAAAGAGGGTGAAGTTATAGAAATTGATAGAGCAAATAATAGAGCAAAGGTAAAAGAAATTAATATGGTCAAAAAACATGTTAAGACAACTAAAGAGAAAAAAGGTGGTATTTTTCCAAAAGAGAGCTTTATTCATTTGTCTAACCTAAAATTAATTGATGAAAAAGCTGCTAAAAAAAAAGAGGGTAAAAAATAATGACTCCTAGATTAAAAGAAATATTCAATAAAGAAATTCAGCCAGCATTGAAAGATAAATTTGGATTTAAAAATATTTACATGGCACCAAAAATTGAAAAAATTGTTTTAAATATGGGTCTTGGTTTAGATGCTTCAGATGCAAAAATTCTAAAATCTTGTGAGGAAGACATGGCTAAGATTACTGGACAAAAACCGGTTACAACAAAGTTTAAAAAGTCAGTTGCTAATTTTAAGACAAGGAAAGGAACCAAAGCTGGTTTAAAAGTTACACTCAGAAAGAACAAGATGTATGAATTTTTAGATAGATTAGTTAATATAGCCCTACCTCGAATTAAAGATTTTAGAGGACTATCTCCGAATGGATTTGATAAATTTGGTAATTATACTTTTGGTATTAAAGAGCATATAATTTTTCCTGAAGTTAGTTTTGATAGAGCTGATAAGGTGAGAGGGTTAGATATTATAATTGTAATTAAAACGATTAATAAAGAACATAGCTTCGCATTATTAGAAAAAATGAATTTTCCGTTTATAAAAAAAGGAGATAACTAGATGGCTAAATTAAGCGCTGTAAACAAAAATAAAAGTAGAATTCAATTATCTGAAAAGCTTTACAAGAAAAGAGCAGCTTTGAAGAAAATAGTGATGGATAAGAAAATCACACTTGAGGAAAGATTTAAAGCACAACAAAAATTATCAAAATTACCAAGAAACTCAGCAAAAACTAGAGTTATGAATAGATGTGAAATAACAGGAAGACCTCATGGAGTTTATAGAAAATTAAAAATTTCGAGAATTGCGTTGAGACAGTTAGGATTACAAGGAAAGATACCAGGACTAGTTAAATCTAGCTGGTAGAAAGGATAATTATGAGTTTAAGTGACCCAATAGGAGATATGATTGCCAGAGTAAAAAATGCTCAAGCTAGAAATCATAAAAAAGTAGAATTTCCTTCTTCTAATTTTAAAACAAAAATTGCTGATATATTAAAAAATGAAGGATTTATAAAAGATTTTAAAATTAATTCTGAAGATAAGAAACCTACATTATCATTAGAATTAAAATATCACTCAGGTAACCCAGTTATTAGTGCTTTTGAAAGAGTTTCAAAGCCTGGAAGAAGAATTTTCTCAAGTGCAGGTGGTCTACCTAAAATTAATAATGGACTTGGTATAGCTATAATCTCTACACCAAAAGGTGTTATGACGGATATAGATGCCAGGAAACAAAAAGTAGGCGGAGAAATAATTTGTAAGGTATTTTAATGTCTAAAATAGGTAAAATAAATATATCAATCCCTGAAAAAGTAAAAGTTGCTTTAGCTGGTAATATAATCAATATTGAGGGCCCTCTAGGTAAAAAATCAATTAATATTGATTTAGATATGTTTAATTTAGACATAAAAGAGGGAAAAGAAATATCAATCAAACCCAAAAAAGTTGATCAAAATTCAAAAAGACTTTGGGGTATGAACAGAAGTTTAATTAATAATGCTGTTATAGGCTCTAGCAAGGGTTATGAAAAAATTTTAGAATTAGTTGGTGTAGGATATAGAGCTGCTCTTAAAAGTAATCAATTAAATTTACAATTAGGATATAGCCATGATATTAATTTCGATATACCCGAAGGGATTAAAATTGCAGTCGAAAAACAAACAACTTTAAAAATTACAGGTTCAGACAAGCAACTTGTTGGTGCTGTCGCATCAAAAATTAAAACCTTAAGAAAAATAGAACCTTATAAAGGCAAAGGAATAAGAGAAAAAGGTCAATATATCCTTAAAAAAGAAGGAAAGAAAAAATAATGAAACTAAACACAAATATTAGAAAAAGATTTAGAGTGAGTAATAAAGTTAAAAGAGTTGCTGCAACCGACAGGTTTAGATTGAGTATTTCAAGATCAGCAAAAAATATTTCGGCTCAAATAATTGATGATATTAAAAAGGTAACTTTATTGTCTGCATCTTCGGTTGAAAAGGATCTTAAATCTAGAGAAAAAGTCAACAAAACTGAACTATCAAAACTAGTGGCACAGAAATTGGCAAAAAAGGCTCAAGAAAAAAATATAACAAAAATCTATTTTGATAGAGGTTCTTACAAATATCATGGCAGAGTTAAAGCTTTTGCTGAAACCCTAAGAGAAAATGGAATGGAATTTTAATATGGAAAACTTCAAGGATAAAAAAAAAGACGATATATTAGAAAAATTAGTTCACATAAACAGAATAACTAAAGTTGTCAAAGGTGGAAGAAGATTTGGTTTTTCAGCACTAGTAGTAGTAGGAAACCAAGCTGGTAAAATTGGAATAGCTCATGCAAAGGCAAAACAAGTTCCAGATGCTATTAAAAAAAGCCAATGAAATGGCTAGAAGAAAGCTTACCCATATCCCTCTTAGGGAAGGGAGAACTATACATCACGATGTTAAAGCAAAAGACGGTTCTGGTAGAATTGTTTTGAGAGCAGCATCTAAAGGAACAGGGATTATCGCCGGAGGACCTGTTAGAGCAGTTTGTGAAGTTTTAGGTGTAAAAGATATTGTAGCTAAATCAATGGGAACCTCCAATGCACACAATGTTATTAGAGCTACAATAAAAGCTTTGTTGAAACAAAGTTCTCCAAAACAAATATCTGCAATAAGAAATAAGAAAATTTCAGAAATAGTTGAAAAAAGGGGATAATGATTAATTTAAATAATAGAGAAAAGATAAATAGATCTAAAATTAGAGTTGGTAGAGGTATTGGTTCAGGTAAAGGTAAAACATCTGGTCGAGGAGTTAAAGGTCAAAAATCTCGATCTGGTGTTGCTATTAAAAGTTTTGAAGGTGGTCAAATGCCATTATATCGAAGATTACCAAAAAGAGGATTTAATCCTATTTCAAAAGATGTAG
>CACMYE010000038.1 GCA_902617825.1 uncultured Pelagibacteraceae bacterium
CATCATGAAAATAATATTCCAGAAAAAATATTAATATCATCAATAAAAAAGTTTAAGATAAAATCTAAAACAGTTGGTTTTTTTCATTCAACCAAACCAAATAATCTATTATATACTAATTACGCAAGCTATAAAGAGTACCGCATATCTCCCAAGCCAGACACTGTCATATTTAACAGTTCTTTATACACAACATTTTTTAAAAAAAAATATAAGAATGAAAATTATATAAATGGATTTGCTTTAAAACAAAATCATCTATTAAAAAATTTCACTAAAAAAAATACAAGAAAAAAATTTGTAATTATTCTTTTTTCGGGTGATATGTCTGAAAATAAAATGATTCTAAAAATTTTAAATACAGAAAAGTTTAAAAAATTTAATTTTTTGT
This sequence comes from uncultured Pelagibacteraceae bacterium, assembly GCA_902617825.1. Classification (GTDB taxonomy): domain Bacteria; phylum Pseudomonadota; class Alphaproteobacteria; order Pelagibacterales; family Pelagibacteraceae; genus Pelagibacter. Next base: position 392 of record CACMYE010000038.1, read on the forward strand.
TTAGGATGCATCCAATGAATTATTTTAAAATAAGAGAGTACTACGACTATGATAATTACAAAATTGTAAATAATAAAAAAATTGATGATTTACTAAAGTATAATACATCGAAAGTAATTACTGGATATTCAGGAATGGCTGTTGAATTTCAACAGAGAAATTTCGAAGTTTGTCTTGTTGCAGATAAAGAGAAATTGTTTTTAAATCCTTTTGATAATCTAAATATTACAAACTACAAAATAGTTTATTCTTCTGAAGAGCTATTTAAATTTGTAAGTCTTTCTAATCTTAATAAAGGTAAAAAAGTTAAAGCAGAGATATTTAATTTGAAAGAGAAGTATTATAACCCTTTTTACAAGTACTTAAAATGAGTAATTATATAGAAAATTTAATGTTTAGAATTAAAACATCTAAGTATAATCCTTTATTGAAGACAGAATATGAGGAAAAAAATGAGAATTATAAAAAATTAATAAAATTTTGTGAAAATAAAACAATTGCCTTAGTTGGAGGTTCAAAAAATATAATTAAAAAAAATAATAAAATTGATGATTATGATTTAGTTATTAGAGTAAATAGTTTACCCGAAAAACACATGTATGAATTTGTAGGTAAAAGATGTGATATTTTAATGTTGTCAAGAAATCCAATATATCTGGCAAATCAAAACTTTATAAAAATCTGGATGAGTCCTAAATTGAGATATTTCTTAAATTACGCTAAAGGAGACTTTTATACATATCCAATAAGTATGTGGGAAAATTTATATAGAATTATGAATTCTAGACCAAGCACAGGTGCAATGGCATTACATTTTCTAACACAAAAACTACCTTATAACAAAATTGATCTTTTTGGTTTTAATCACAAATTTACTGATGTTTGGTACACGAAAAATATTGATAAAAATCATCCTCACAATTCAAATAATGAAAAAAAATATTTTGAGTCTATTACTGGCCATTTGGTAAATTATATTTAAGTAATAATCAAAAATCTTATATGAGTAAAAATTTTTTTCAGTGCATAAATCAAGCCAATTGAGCTATTAGTACTGGTCAGCTACACGTATTACTACGCTTCCACATCCAGCCTATCAACGTGGTGGTCTACCACGGCTCTATAGGAAGAACTAGTTTTGAGGTAAGTTTCCCGCTTAGATGCTTTCAGCAGTTATCTCGTCCATACTTAGCTACCCGGCACTGCAGCTGGCGCTACAACCGGTCCACCAGTGGTATGTTCAACCCGGTCCTCTCGTACTAGGGTCAACTCCTCTCAATTCTTCTACACGCATAGCAGATAGGGACCGAACTGTCTCACGACGTTCTGAACCCAGCTCACGTACCACTTTAATTGGCGAACAGCCAAACCCTTGGGACCTGCTCCAGCCCCAGGATGTGATGAGCCGACATCGAGGTGCCAAACACTGCCGTCGATATGAGCTCTTGGGCAGTATCAGCCTGTTATCCCCGGCGTACCTTTTATCCGTTGAGCGATGGCCCTTCCACTCAGAACCACCGGATCACTATGACCGACTTTCGTCTCTGCTCGACTTGTCAGTCTCACAGTCAGGCAGGCTTATGCCATTGCACTCTACGAACGATTTCTGACCGTTCTGAGCCTACCTTCGCACGCCTCCGTTACTATTTGGGAGGCGACCGCCCCAGTCAAACTACCCACCATACAATGTCTTGATGCCGGATGACGGCAATCAGTTAGATATCAAGAAAAACAAAAGAGGTATTTCACTGGTGACTCCACAAAAGCTGACGCCTTTGCTTCAATGTCTCCCTCCTATTCTAAATATGTTTTTCCTAACACCAATGTAAAGTTGCAGTAAAGGTGCACGGGGTCTTTCCGTCTAACTACGCGAACTCCGCATCTTCACGGAGAATTCAATTTCACTGAGTTGATGTTGGAGACAGCGGAGAAATCGTTACGCCATTCATGCAGGTCGGAACTTACCCGACAAGGAATTTCGCTACCTTAGGACCGTTATAGTTACGGCCGCCGTTTACTGGGGCTTCAGAAGTTAGCTTGCACCAACCGCATTAACCTTCCAGCACCGGGCAGGCGTCAGACCCTATACATCCACTTACGTGTTAGCAGAGCCCTGTGTTTTTGATAAACAGTCGCTTCTCCCTGGCTTGTGCCACCCATTTCCAGTTGCCTAAAAATAGGTCTTCCTTATCCCGAAGTTACGGAAGCATTTTGCCGAGTTCCTTCAACATCATTCTCTCAAGCGCCTAAATATACTCTATTAATCCACCTGTGTCGGTTTAGGGTACGGTCTAATGATGGAGCTATTTCTTGGAACCTTTTCGCGGCAAGCTCAATCCATTAAGAACTTACAACTTACAAGATCCGTCACTACCATCTGGTTAAGGAATATTAACCTTATTTCCATCGACTACGGCTTTCGCCCTCGCCTTAGGTGCCGACTAACTCTGCGCGGATTAACCTTGCGCAGAAACCCTTGGATTTTCGGCGAAGAAGTTTTTCACTTCTTTTATCGTTACTTATGTCAGCATTCGCACTTCTGATACCTCCAGGATCCCTCGCAGGTATCCCTTCACAGGCTTACAGAACGTTCCGCTACCGCCTATAAAATTATAAAATTTTATAAACCCACAGATTCGGTATATGATTTTAGCCCCGTTACATCTTCGGCGCAGAAACTCTGTTAGACCGGTGAGCTGTTACGCTATCTTTAAAGGATGGCTGCTTCTAAGCCAACCTCCCGGCTGTTAAGGAATTTCCACATCCTTTCACACTTAATCATAATTTGGGGACCTTATCTGGTGGTCTGGGCTCTTTCCCTCTCGACCATGGACCTTAGCACCCACAGTCTGTCTGATGAAGAACAATACTTAGCATTCGGAGTTTTATTAGGTTTGGTAAGAATCTCTTCCCCCTAGCCCATTTAGTGCTCTACCTCTAAGTATCTATTTATTCATCGCACTACCTAAATAGTTTTCGCGGAAAACCAGCTATCTACGAATTTGGTTGGCCTTTCACCCCTTACCACAAGTCATCCAAAGACTTTTCAACGTCAACTGGTTCGGTCCTCCGGTTGGTGTTACCCAACTTTCAACCTGCTCATGGTAAGCTCATTCGTTTTCGGGTCTAATTCATAAAACTAATCGCCCTATTAAGACTTGCTTTCGCTGCGCCTACACCTAGATGGCTTAAGCTTGCTTTATAAATTAAGTCACTGACCCATTATACAAAAGGTACGCCGTCACTCTAAAAAGAGCTTCGACTGATTGTAGGCATGCAGTTTCAGGTTCTATTTCACTCCCCTAATAGGGGTTCTTTTCACCTTTCCCTCACGGTACTAGTTCACTATCGGTCACTGAAGAGTATTTAGGCTTAGAGGGTGGTCCCCCTATATTCGAGCAGGATTTCACGTGTCCCGCTTTACTCAAGAATTTTGTTAAACATTACTTATACGGGACTATCACCCTCTATGGTTAGCTTTTCCAAACTATTCAAATTTTTTTAACAAAACTACTGGCCTAATCCGCGTTCGCTCGCCACTACTAACGGAATCTCAATTGATTTCTTTTCCTCTGGTTACTTAGATGTTTCAGTTCTCCAGGTTGTCTCTTTAAACCTATGTATTCAGTTTAAAGTACCACATAAAGTGGTGGGTTTCCCCATTCGGAAATTTTCGGATCAAAACTTACATACAGCTCCCCGAAACTTATCGCAGTATATCACGTCCTTCATCGGCTTTCAGTGCCAAGGCATCCACTACACGCCCTTAAACGCTTGATTTATGCACAGAAAAAAATTCTGTGTTGAATCAAATTTTTAATTTTGAACATTAGCTAATAACATTACTAATGTTCGGATATAGATATTGATATTAATTATTATTTATTCACAATTTTTTATAGCTAAGTGTTTTGGTGGAGGATAGCGGGATCGAACCGCTGACCTCCTGAATGCAAATCAGGCGCTCTCCCAGCTGAGCTAATCCCCCGTGATCTTAAATTGGTGGGCCGAGAAAGACTCGAACTTTCGACCCCACCCTTATCAAGGGTGTGCTCTAACCAACTGAGCTACCGGCCCCCATGCAAGAGAAACACTACTTTAAGAAGAGAAATGAGGACGGTCAACATTACCTGTGTATTTTTTAGAATGAAATTTTACTCTCATTCATCCTTAGAAAGGAGGTAATCCAGCCGCAGGTTCCCCTACGGCTACCTTGTTACGACTTCACCCCAGTCGCTGACTATACCGTGGTCAAGGATATTAAACCTTGCCTTAAGGTAGAACCAACTCCCATGGTGTGACGGGCGGTGTGTACAAGACCCGGGAACGCATTCACCGTGGCACGCTGATCCACGATTACTAGTAATTCCAGCTTCATGCACTCGAGTTGCAGAGTGCAATCCGAACTGAGGTATCTTTTAGGGATTTGCTTGACCTCGCAGTCTTGCTTCCTGTTGTAGATACCATTGTAGCACGTGTGTAGCCCAACACGTAAGGGCCATGAGGACTTGACGTCATCCCCACCTTCCTCCAGCTTATCACTGGCAGTTCTTTCAGAGTGCCCAACTTAATGATGGCAACTAAAAGTGAGGGTTGCGCTCGTTGCGGGACTTAACCCAACATCTCACGACACGAGCTGACGACAGCCATGCAGCACCTGTGTTTCGTCCGGCCGAACCGAAAACTCTAATCTCTTAAAGTCGCGACGAACATGTCAAGTGTTGGTAAGGTTCTGCGCGTATCTTCGAATTAAACCACATGCTCCACTACTTGTGCGGGTCCCCGTCAATTCATTTGAGTTTTAACCTTGCGGTCGTACTCCCCAGGCGGTGTGTTTATCGCTTTCGCTGCGACACTGAAAATAAATTTCCAACGTCTAACACACATCGTTTACGGCATGGACTACGAGGGTATCTAATCCTCTTCGCTACCCATGCTTTCGTTCCTCAGTGTCAGTAATGATCCAGAAAGCTGCCTTCGCAATTGGTATTCTTTCTAATATCTACGAATTTCACCTCTACACTAGAAATTCTGCTTTCCTCTATCATACTCTAGCTGAAAAGTTTTGATGGCAGTTCCAGAGTTAAGCTCTGGGATTTCACCACCAACTTTTTCAACCACCTACGAACTCTTTAAGCCCAGTAATTCCGAACTACGCTAGGTCCCTTCGTATTACCGCGGCTGCTGGCACGAAGTTAGCCGGACCTTCTTATTCGGGTACAGTCATTTTCTTCCCCGACGAAAGAGCTTTACAACCCAAGGGCCTTCTTCACTCACGCGGCATCGCTGCATCAGAGTTTCCTCCATTGTGCAAGATTCCCCACTGCTGCCTCCCGTAGGAGTTTGGGCCGTGTCTCAGTCCCAATGTGGCTGATCATCCTCTCAAATCAGCTATTGATCACAGTCTTGGTAGGCCATTACCCCACCAACAAACTAATCAAGTGCAGGCTCATCCAATGGTGCATAAAGCTTTCTCCGTAAAGACTTATCCGGTATTAGCACAAGTTTCCTCGTGTTATTCCAGGCCAAAGGGCAGATACCTACATGTTACTCACCCGTCTGCCACTAAGTATTGCTACTTCGTTCGACTTGCATGTGTTAGGCGTGCCGCCAGCGTACGTTCTGAGCCATGATCAAACTCTCAAGTTTAAAAACGGCGCACACTAGCTTCCATATAAATTCTAACAATAAAATTTATATGATTGAAGTGTGTACGACAAATTTTTGGTAACCTTAACCGTCCACACTTCTCTTCTTAAATTTTTTACGTTTTAA
>CACMYE010000039.1 GCA_902617825.1 uncultured Pelagibacteraceae bacterium
CTTCAAAATTCTTAATATTAATTTTATTAGGTCAAATGTTGGTGACAGGTACGTGAAAGAAAAAATGCAAAAACATAAATTTAATTTAGGGGGTGAACAGTCAGGCCATATTATTCTTGGAAAATTTGCAACCACTGGAGATGGTTTGTTAGTTGCGTTAGAGACTTTATTTGCATTAAGAAAAGGAAAAAAAGCTAGTGTATTTTTTTCAAAATTTAAAAAAATCCCACAAATATTAAATAATATAGATGTAAAAGATAAAAATATAATAAACAAACCAGATTTAAAAAATTCTATTAAAATTGCAGAAAAATTAATTAAAGGACACGGTAGGATTTTAGTCAGGAAATCAGGAACAGAGTCAAAGATAAGAGTGATGGGTGAAAGTGAAAATGTTGAACTTCTTACAAAGTGTATAAACATAATTACAAGAAAAATTAAATAAATTGAAGACAAAATCAAAAGTACTAATTATTGCTGGATCTGACTCTTCTGGTGGTGCAGGAGTACAGGCAGATATAAAAACTGTTACTGCATTAGGTTCATATGCGATGACCGCTATTACAGCAGTAACAGTTCAAAATACTACTGGTGTCAAATCAATTGTTCCAATTAATCCTAAGGAAATTTATAATCAAGTTACATTTTCCTCAAATGATATTAGGCCAGATGCTGTTAAGATTGGAATGTTGCATTCTGTAAAGGTAATCAGATCAGTTATTAAGTCACTAAATCAAATTAAAGTTAGAAATATTGTTTTAGATCCAGTTATGGTTGCAAAGGGTGGAGCAAAATTAATTGATAATAAGGCCATAAATTTACTTAAATATAATTTGATAAATAAAGTATTAATGATAACTCCAAATATTCCTGAGGCAGAAATTTTAACCAATACCAAAATAAAAACAAAAAAGGACATGATTGTTGTTGCACAAAAGATAATTGAGCTAGGGGCAAAAAATGTTCTTATTAAAGGTGGTCATTTAAAAGGAGAGTTTGTTCATGATATTTATGTAAACAATAAAGATATCAAAATTTTTAATAGCAAAAGAGTTAAAACAAAAAATACTCATGGAACTGGTTGTACTTTATCCAGTGCTGTAGCAACATTTTTATCATGTGGAAAACCAGTAAAGAAATCTTGTGAGCTTGGAATTAAGTATGTAAATTTAGCAATTAAATCTAATCCTAATTATGGCAAGGGTCATGGTCCTATAAATCATCTTAATTCTATGAGCATAAACAAAAAATTTAAATAATGAAAAATATAGTAGTCGTAGGATCGCAATGGGGAGACGAAGGAAAGGGTAAGATAGTTGATTGGCTATCTGAACAGGCTGACGTTGTGATAAGATTCCAAGGAGGACACAATGCTGGTCATACACTTGTTATTGATGGTGTAACTTATAAATTAAGACTACTGCCCTCAGGAATAGTAAGAAAAAATAAGATTTCAATTATTGGTAATGGAGTAGTAATTGATCCCTGGGCACTACTAGACGAAGTAGAAGAGATAAAATTAAAAGGAGTAGATGTTAATGTTGATAATTTTATTATTTCAGAATCAGCAAATTTAATTTTACCATTTCATAGGGAAATGGATGAAATAAGAGAAGACGCAGCTGGAAAAGGAAAAATTGGGACTACGCGACGGGGAATTGGACCAGCTTATGAGGATAAAGTTGGTAGAAGATCTATAAGAGTAATGGATTTAAGATCTGAACAAAATTTAGATCATAGGTTAGAATCAGTTTTGATACACCACAATGCAATTAGAAAAGGTTTAGGAAAAAAAATTTTTGAAAAAGAACAATTAAAAGAGGAATTATTGAAAATTGCCCCAAAAATACTAAAATTTTCTCAACCTGTATGGCTTAAAATTAATCAATTTAAAAAACAAAAAAAAAAAATTTTATTTGAAGGGGCTCAAGGAATCTTATTAGATGTAGATCATGGAACCTATCCCTATGTTACCTCATCTAATACTGTAGCCTCAAGCGCTGCAACAGGAACTGGTTGTGGACCAAATTCAATTAATTATGTACTAGGAATAACTAAAGCATACACTACTCGTGTAGGAGAAGGACCATTTCCAACTGAGTTAAAAGATGATATCGGAGAATTGTTGGGCACTAGGGGAAAAGAATTTGGAACTGTTACTAGTAGAAAAAGAAGATGCGGTTGGTTCGACGGTGTCCTAGTAAGACAAAGTATTAAAATTTCTGGAATTGATGGAATTGCACTAACTAAATTAGATGTATTAGATGAATTGGATGAAATTAAAATGTGCATACATTATGAATTAGATGGAAAAAAAATTGATTATTTACCTGCAGCTGTTGAGGACCAATTAAAAATAAAACCGATATTCAAAACCTTCCCAGGATGGAAAGCTTCAACAAGTGGAATAAAAAATATGGTTGCTTTACCAGAAAACGCAAAAAAATATATTTTTGCAATTGAGCATTTTATTGGTGCAAAGATTTCCAGTATATCTACCAGTCCAGAGAGAGAAGATACAATATTAGTTGAAAACCCTTTTGATATTTAATTAGCTGGCAATAAATTTTTTGATTTTGCTAAAAGAAGCATATGTTTTTGAAGTTTTTCGAAAGCTTTATTTTCAATTTGTCTTACTCTTTCTCTGCTAATTTTATATTTCTGACTTAAATCTTCTAATGTTGTTGGATTGTCGTTTAATCTTCTTGAGTATAAAATTTCTCTTTCTCTATCGTTCAGAACTTTAATTGAGTCTTTTAATAAATCTTTTCTTTGCTCCATTTCCTCATGGTGAGCAAATTTTAGGTCATGGTCTAATTCTTTGTCAACTAACCAGTCTTGCCATTCATCTCCATCTTCACCAACTTGAGCATTTAGAGAAAACTCTTTACCTGACAATCTTCTGTTCATTGAAATTACTTCTTCTTTACTAACATCAAGCTTGTTAGCAATATGATTGACGTGTTCATCTCTTAAATCACCCTCAGTTTGAGGAGCAATTCGATTTTTAATTTTTTTTAAGTTAAAGAATAATTTTTTTTGGGCAGTTGTAGTTCCAATTTTTACTAGACTCCAAGATCTTAAAATATACTCTTGAATTGAGGCTTTGATCCACCACATAGCATAAGTTGCTAGCCTAAAACCTTTTTCAGGTTCAAATTTTTTAACAGCTTGCATTAAACCCACATTACCTTCAGAAATCATTTCATTTACCGGTAACCCATAGCCTTTATATCCCATTGCAATTTTAGCAACTAATCTAAGGTGACTCGTAACTAATTTTTCGGCAGACTTAATGTTGCCAGTAGTCTTCCAGTTTTTGGCCAGCATATACTCTTCCTCTGCAGCGAGCATTGGAAATTTTTTAATTTGATCCAAGTATGCCGACAAACCTCCTTCATTAGATAAAGAAGGTAAATTATTACTAGCTGTATTATTCATAGCAGAATTTATTTAGTTAATTTAAAATAATTTTCAATGTTTTATTTATTAGTGTTTCTAAGCATTTCTAAAATAATATTTAGCTCATGTGGTAAATTTGAGCAAAAATACATTTTTTTATTATTTTTTGGATGTATGAAACCAAGTGTTTTAGCATGTAAAAATTGTCTAGTTAAATCAGATATCAAATTTTGAATTTTTAAATCTATATTTTTCAGTTTTTTATATTTTTTTTTATATTTATCATCACCGACTATACTGTTTCCCTTATAATTAAGATGGACCCTAATTTGATGCGTTCTACCTGTTTCTAATTTGCACTCTACTAAACTTAATGTAGGTATCTTTTCGTTTTCAAAAATTTCAAGAGTTTTATAATTGGTAATTGCTTTCTTTCCCTTGGAGTGACTAACTTCCATTAGTTGTCTATTTCTTGAACTACGTGTTAGGAATGTAACTATTTGTCCTTTTGATGGTCTTAATTTCCCCCATATTAATAGCTGGTACTCTCTTAAAATAGTATGTTCGCTAAATTGTTTTGATAAATTTTCATGGGCTTGATTGTTTTTAGCAATTACTACTAATCCTGAGGTATTTTTGTCAATTCGATGAACAATTCCTGGTCTTAATTCGTCACCGATATTAGATAAGGAATCTTTATCATAATGCATTAAAGCATTAACTATTGTTTGATCATAGTTGCCTGCTCCTGGGTGCATAATTATACCGGCTGGTTTGTTGATAACCATTAAGTCATCATCTTCGTGTACAATATCTAATTTATAATCAAATGGTTTTAACGATGCTAACTTTGGTTTTGGGATTTCTAGAACAACCTGATCTCCAGTATTAACTTTTTTTGACGGATTATTTACGATGATATTGTTTAATTTGAGCTTATCTTTTAATATTAAATTTTTAATTCTAGTTCTACTAATTAACCTTTCTCTTTTGTTGATCAGAATATCAACTCTTAAATTATTCTCTTCCTGTTGAACAATAAAATTAATGTTTTTTTCCATAAAATATAATATTAATACTATATGCGCTTGTAGCTCAACTGGATAGAGCGCCTGACTTCGGATCAGGAGGTTCTGGGTTCGACTCCTAGCAGGCGCACCAATTATTCTCCTATATTTATCAAAGTTCCTTTGTCACGAGCTTTATTAAACGAGTAATAAAAAATTGATATTGCAAGAATAATATAAAAAATATTAAGATAGAGGGCATTAAAGATATTTTCATAATTTACTTGACCGTTTACTAAAATATTTCTTGTCTCTTCAAATATGTAAACAAGTGGTAGAGCATAAGCAATAGATTGAAAAATTCCTGGCAAAATTTCAACAGGGTAATAAATACAACCAAATGGAGCTAACAGAAACATAGTAGACCACGCGATGTTTTCAAATGAGGGACCAAATCTGAGTAGCCCTGCAGATACAAGTATGCCTAAGGTAATACCAAAGATATATAAACTTAAAAAAAGAAAAGCCAAAGGAAATCCTAATTCCAATAAAGATATACCAAACAGAGGAGAGGTAAGTAATATAGCTGGGACTAGCCCTATCAAGGCTCTTATTAAAGCAGTAACGACTAAAGAAATAATAATTTCACTAATTTTCATAGGAGCAATGAAAAGGTTAGTGAAATTTCTACTCCATATTTCCTCTAAAAATAGCATGTTGAAACCAATACTTGTTCTAAATAAAAAATCGTAGAGAATTGCACAAGATAGAATTACACCTACAGCACCACTATAGTAAGTACTATGCTCTGCAAAAAAATTTGAAATAAATCCCCATAAAGTTATTTGGATTGAAGGCCAATATATTAAATCAAGTATTCTGGGAAATGATCTGGATATTAAGTAAAAATGTCTTAAAAAAAGTCCATAAATTCTTGTAAAATTCATTTTGTATTTCTCGCTATTTCTAAAAAAACTTCTTCTAGATTTTTTCTACCATGTTTTAATATTAAATCATCAGGAGTTCCTCTATCTACAATAATTCCATCTTTCATCATTAAGACAAAGTTACACAATCTTTTAACCTCATCCATATTATGAGAAGCAAGTAATACTGAAATTTTTTTTTCTTTTTTATAATTTTCTAAAAATGTTCTTATAAAATCACCCGTTTCTGGATCTAAAGAAGCTGTTGGCTCATCTAGTAGTAGAACTTTAGGATCATTAATTAAAGCTTTTGCAAGACTAACTCTATTTTTTTGTCCCGAGGAAAGTTCACCTGTTATTTTATCTAACAGATCAGACAATCTAAGTTTATCTGAAAGATAATTAATTCGATTTTCTAATTGGTCAACATTATATAATTTGCCGTAAACAATTAAATTTTGTTTCACCTTT
>CACMYE010000040.1 GCA_902617825.1 uncultured Pelagibacteraceae bacterium
TCTTTTATATATCGTCTTATCATTTGGGTTGTTTTGTGACCAGTCATAGCCATTATACTTCTTTCTTCAGCACCAGATTCAGCAGCTGAGGTCGCAAATCCTGATCTTAAGCTGTGTCCAGAGTAATTCTTGCTTTCTATACCTGCTAATTTTAGATACTCCTTTATAAGCAATGCTACCGTTTGATCTGTTAGCCGGTCTTCTGATAATATCGATCCCTTTTTAAATCTTCTAAATAATGGACCAGTTGTAATCTTTGATATTTTTATCCAATTCTGTAATGATCTAACAGGACAATATTGTGAATTATTAAAATAGGGTAGAGCTTTCAATGAACCTTCACCAAATTGATCTGTTTTCGACTTTCTTAAACTTATTTTAAGTCCTTCTGGGACAAAATCCAAATCATCGATGTCTAAAGAAACAATTTCATTTCTTCTAAAACCTCCAGAAAATCCAATTAAGATTATTGATCTATCTCTTATTTTTTTTATTTCTTCCTTTTTTTGTTTATCTATAACATTAATTACTAATTTTAAACTATTGATTAATAATGGTTTTTTTCCTCTTTGAATGCTACCTTTTCTTCTTTTTATACCCATAATATTTTCAATAATTAATGGATGTTTAGTGTCAAGATAAAGACCTTTTAATTTATGAATAACGCCAATTGACACCAGTCTTCGCCTCAAAGTACTAATTTTTGCATCGTTTGTTGATAAATGAGTTAAATATAAGGAAACTATTTTGGGTTGAGTTGGAAGCGCTTTAAATCCATTTTTTATGCAGAATAAATTAAAATCATTAAAATCTGATCTATATGCTCTGACAGTATTATTGGCTTTTGAATTTTGAAGATTAGTTAAAGTTTCATCCTGTAATTTCTTAATTTCAGATGTTATTTTCGATTTTTTTGGCATAATCTGAAGCATTGAATAAGTATTTTTTAAAGTCATATTTCTGTATTACTATTGATAACAATTAATTATCATTAGTAATATATTAGGTGATTTTAAATGTCAATAGTTTAAAAAATAAATTATGGCATCCTTGAATGGAATAATAGAACCTAATTATTTTCTGATTAGCGCTATAGTTTTTGCAATACTAAGCTCTATTCAATATAAAAAAGTTGGAAAAACAATAGAGACAATATATTTATCAATTCTATTTATTTTTTTTCTTATAAGCTATTTTATACTTATTTTTAGTGATTAGAATTATCCCCATTATTCACAGGTAATTACTAAAAAATAAAAAAACAACTAAAAAGTGATACAAATAGACAATGCAGCTGATATAGTTAGTTTAATTAAGGGGCAACCCTTAACTGGCCGGCTGAAGAAAAACCGCAAGGAACAATTTCAGAGGGCAGAAAGTTTCGCGGGGAATCGCTGAACGCGCGAGACGGGTGGCATGGCGATAGCGAGTCAACGACGTGCCTATAACTACTGTTTTATGCACTGCAAAGTGCATAAAAACGTGGTTTTTCTCATTAAATATTGCATACGAATGTTTGGTACTAAATTTCAATTAAAAGTTTGGAACTTTTTAAAAACTATTCCTAAAGGAACAGTTAAAACATATAAAGAAGTTGCAATTGCTATTAAACGCCCTAAATCAGCTCGTGCAGTAGCTAATGCATGTGCAAAAAACCCATATGCACCTAAAATACCGTGTCATAGAGTAATTAGATCTGATGGAGGACTAGGTGGATACTCTGGTAGAGGTGGAATTAAGAGAAAGCTAAGTTTATTGAGATCTGAAAAAGTTGATATTTAGTGTCATTTTAAACCTACTTTATGATCAAAAAACTAATAAAATCAACAATTTTTTGATATTTAAGTCTATTTTACTATAAATCGCTTTTTGCACCCTTCAGTTGTACTATAAATTAAGATAAACCAAAATAAAGTACCTCTATGGCCTTTTAAAACACATATTCTATAATTGCATTGCTCTACTTTTTAATGATATCAAGGCTCATTTTAGAGTTAAATTTTTAAGAATTTTTTATAAATTTTTTCTGCCCTTCGCACTTATTCGATTAAAATTTTAAATTTTGCGATTAATAAGCTTAAAAAACCATTGGTATTAAACAATTTTACTATTAATGTTAATTTTGTATTAAAATTTTTCTAAATTTGTCTTAATTTTTTTTAAAACAAAAGCTATAAATATTTCTTTATTTGATAAATTGAAAATCGTGTATTAATTTATAAATATTTAATAAATAAAATAAAATAACAATTACAATAGTTTATATGCAAATACTAAAGTAATATATTAGATACTAGTAAATATTTATTTACTATTAACTGGAACGAGTTAGCAAATATTCCCTTCTAGAAATATATAGGCCACTAAGAACAATAATAAATAAACCCAAATAAGTCCAGTTATCAGGTAATTCATGAAAGAAATAGTAACTAATAAGTATATTCGTAATTATCTCTGTATAGCCTAAAGGAGCTAATTTAGATGCATCTTCATATTTTAGAGATAATATGAGGAAAAGATGCGCTACAGAGGCTATAAGGCCTATTAAAGCCATTAAAATCCATTGATTTGGCTTAGGATTAACCCAAACCGAGGGCATAAACAGGCTAATTATAATAGTTCCTATCAAACCTGATAATAAAAGCGTTAAAAGTGGATTATCTGAAGTACTCAATTTCCTCGTGATTATAAGATAAAATCCATAACAAATTCCATTACCTAATGCGGCCATGGTAGCTAAATTAAGTTCAATAAAGCCAGGTCTTATTACAATTAATGTTCCAATAAATCCTAAAGACACAGCAGTCCACCTTTTCACCCCTACTTTCTCATTTAAAAAAAATGGAGATAAGGCTGTAACACAAATTGGAGCAACAAAAGCTAAAGTTAAAGCTTTAGGAAGTGAAATTTCTGATATTGCATAAAAGAATAAATAAGTAGAAAAAACAAAAATTAATCCTCTAATTAATTGAATGGCTGGTTTTTTTGTCCAAACTAATGAATGCCTATAAAAGATAAGCATTAAGGATAATGTAAAAACTACAGTAAAAAAATATCTTGCCCAAGTTATCTGCAGAACATCCATAGATGAGCTTAAATATTTAGCAAAAGCATCCATAACAGGAACAATCATCCAAGCAGATGCATTTAAAATTATTGCCTTCATAAAAGAAGGATATATTTTAATAGAAGTATTTTAAAGCAAAGAATACTACTATTGGAATCGTAAAAAAGGACATAATTGTAGATACAACAATAGTACTAGCAATACTGTCAATAATTTTTTTTGGTGAGTAGATACTCGCTACTAAGTAATTTAATATAGCACTTGGCATTGCACTTTGTATTAACAATACACCTGCGGCAAATCCAGATAAATCAAAATAAACAATTAAAGTAAATGCTATTATGGGTCCTAATAATACACGACATAAAGAAAGTAATACAGAGTCTTTTAATGAGAATTTTAGTTTTGTTAATGCTATTCCGAGAGCCATAAGAACTAAAAAAATTGTTGCATACGTTAAAAGAAAAGTAGTGTTTTCAAGAAATAGTGGTGTTTCAATTTGATAAAATAAAAAAATAACAGAGACAATAATTGCGTAAACAGGTGGGCTTTTAAGAACTATATCAAAAGAAAATCTTTTTTCTGCTAAAAATATACCTAGTGTAAAATGAAACAAAATAATAACAGATGCAACTGCAGAAGCTATACCTAAACCTTGAGTTCCATAAGCAAAAAGACAAATTGGAATACCCATGTTGCCCGTGTTTGGTAAAATTAATGGAGGTAATTCCATACTTAGGTCCTTTTTTAGTAGAAATAATAGTATTAGGCCTATCAAAGCAAAGCCTCCAATCATTAATAAAGCATAAAAAAAATAATGGATAAAAACATTTAATGTAATTCCAGTCGTTGTTACAGTATAAAAAATCATTGCTGGTGTGCCAACATTACCAGCAAAGATGGTTATAAAATTTGTATCAAATTTTGGGTTTTTTTTTCCTAAATAATACCCAACACCTATTACAAAAAAAACAGGAAAGATAACTTCGAAAATTTTTATGTAAATTTCCATTAATTGTAAAGTCTAATTAATGTTGGAAATTTTAGAATATTTTTATTTTTTTTGAAAATAGATAGACAATTTTTTGAATTAATTTCTGACGTCTTATGAGTAATAATAACTATTGTAGCCTTTTTTTTTATTTTATCAGGTGTTTGGATAATTCTTTTAATTGAAATATTGAATCTTGCTAATCTATTTGTAATCATAGATAGAACACCAGATTTATCTTCAACTTCAAATCTTAAATATAAAGAATTAGCATAATGACCACTATTAAATGGTTTAATTTTTTTTCTAGAGAAAGATGATACACCAAAAGGATTACTAAAATTACCTCTTAAAATAGATACTAAATCAGAAAGCAAAGCAGATGATGTTGGTCCAGGACCTGCACCCTCTCCTTGTAAAATACTTTCACCTACTGGTTTACCTTGCGTTATCACTGCATTCATTACACCACCAACATTACCAATATAAGATTTTTTACTCACCATGCACGGATGAACAGCTTCAAATAATTGATTATTGATAATTTCAGAAATACCCAATAATTTAATCCTTAGATTTAATTGATTTGCGATCTTAATATCTTTCAAATCTATATTTTCTATTCCTTCCATTATACATTTATGTTTTGAAATTTTATTTTTAAAAGCAAGTGCTGACAAAATTCTTACTTTAGCAAACGCATCAAAACCATTTAAATCTAGTTTTGGATTTCCTGGTTCAGCATAACCAAGATTTTGTGCTTTTTTTAGAACTTCCTCAAATGTTTCATTAGAACTCTCCATCTCTGATAAAATATAATTTGTAGTACCATTTAAAATCCCATAAACTTTTGAAATTTTATTTGTAGTTAATCCTTCTTTTATGGATCTCAATATTGGAATACCTCCAGCAACAGATGCCTCAAATTCTAAGTTGACTTTATTTTTTTCAGCAAGTTTTGCTAAAGTATCGCCATGCTTTGA
>CACMYE010000041.1 GCA_902617825.1 uncultured Pelagibacteraceae bacterium
TAATTAAAATAGCTAAGGCAAACGTTCTACTAGATACAATTGGTAAAAAAGAGCTTAAAAAAAAACCAAAGTGTTGGAAAGATGGAAATCCTGAAGCACCTTGTTGGTATCATGCGTACGAATTTGCACGGGATGCTTTTACAAATTATTTAATAATAGCAACTTATCTTAAAGATAATCTAAACGATAAAGAATTTAAAATAGTTAACAAGTATATTCAGAAAATGCATAAAAAATTTATCAAACCTGATGCCTTTTATGATGAAGATAAAGGTTTTTATGCAATGGGAAATGGTGGAATACCAAATTTAGTTTTTGCAAATTGGACAAATGATAAAAAACTTGCTGCAAAAGAATTTAATTTTAGATTTTATCAAATTGATAAACTTTTTTATGAGGATGGATATATTAACAATAATTCTTTTAGAGGGTTTCGAGCTTTATGGTACCACTCTTATGGTTTAAATTCAGCTTTAGGATATGTCTACTTAGCTAATTTATGGGGAGCTAAAGTTCCTAACACAGTCGTAAATAAAATTACTAAAGCAGCAGAAGTTTTAAATTTAGGGATTACTGATTATGAAAGTTTCTCTTCAAGAAAATACGATGGTAAGCAAAAAAACAATCAATATAAAAAACATAATGCTAGAAAGCATACTCATCAAGACGCTTTAGCTATTGATACCTTAATGGAAATGGTAACTGGAATAAAACTTGAAAATGATATTACCTATTTAGCCAAAAGACGCATGTATGGCATAGATAATCTAATTGGATTTAATGCCAACTGTATAAAATGAAAAAATTTTTATCTAACTATAATAGTCGATAAACAATAAAAATGAGCTATGTTGACAGTATTTGATTTAGATTTCAAACATATTCAAAAAGATGTTTTCTGGGGTGAAAATTTACTCAATTTTTTGGATTAGCCTTTTAAAGTTTAAAGAATACAATTCTTAAGATATCTTAGTATTGTGAATAAAATAAATAATATTCTGTTTATTATGGCCGATCAATTAAGATGGGATTATCTATCTTGTTATGGACATCCTCATTTAAAAACACCTAATATTGATAGTCTTGCAAAAAAAGGAGTTCAATTTCAATCTGCTTACGTGCAGTCACCAGTGTGTGGCCCATCAAGAGCATCATATTATACTGGGAGAACAGTATTTAGTCATGGATCAACGTGGAATCAGGTTCCACTTCCAATAGGAGAATTAACCATTGGCGATTATCTTCGTCAATCAGGAATAAGAACAGGTGTTGTTGGCAAAACACACATGAGACCAGATCTTGACGGTATGAGTAGACTTGGAATTACTAAAGACACAGAAATAGGATTAATTGTAAGTGAGCCTGGTTTTGACCCCTATGAAAGAGACGATGGGTTACATCCAAATAATCAAATTAAAAATTCTAAAAAAACTTTATCTTATAATGAATGGTTAAATAAACTTGGTTATGATGGTGATAATCCCTGGAATGATTGGGCCAATTCAACCGAAGGAGAAAATGGAGAAATATTAAGTGGTTGGAGATTAAGAAACTCAAATAAAGCAGCACGAATTCCAGAAAAACATTCTGAAACAGCATTCATGACAAATAGGGCAATGGAATTTATTGAGGAGAGTGGGGATAAGCCTTGGTTTTTACATTTATCTTATATTAAACCTCATTGGCCTTATATGGCACCAGCTCCTTATCACAACATGTATTCAGCAAATGAATTTTATCCTGTTCATAGGAATGACACGGAACGCAACAATGACCATCCAGTTTATAAAGCATTTATGGAAAACAGTATTTCAAAAACATTTTCAAAAAACGAAGTCAGAAATACAGTTTTATCGGGTTATATGGGTTTGATTAAACAAATCGATGATAATTTAGGAAGATTATTCAAGTTTTTAGAAAACAATGGTCACATGGATGATACCATGATTGTATTCGTATCAGATCATGGTGATTATCAGGGAGATCACTGGTTAGGAGAAAAAGAATTGTTTCATGAACAAGCTGTTAGAGTTCCTATGATAATTTATGACCCTAGAGAAAATGCCAATAAAACAAGAGGAATTAAAGAAAAAAGATTTGTAGAAGCAATAGATTTACTTCCAACTTTTTTAGACGCTGTGGAAAGTCCAGTAAGTAGACACAGACTAGAAGGAAGTTCTTTGATGCCTATAATTAAAGGAGAGAGTACAAAAGATTGGAAAGATTTTGTTTTTAGTGAGATTGATTATTCATTCAATGAAGCTAGGAAGATACTTAATTTAGGGGCTTCAGATGCAAGAGCTTTCATGATTAGAAACAATGAATGGAAATATATTTATTATAAAGGATTTGAGCCTCAATTGTTTGATTTAAAAAAAGACCCAGATGAATTTAATGATTTAGGTAAATCAAAAGAGCATTTAAAAATTAGACAAGACATGAAAGAGTTACTTCTTAAAAGAATTATAGATAGAAAAAATAGAGTTGCAGCAACAGATGAATTTGTAACTAAAGAAAGAGATTATACTAAAGATGATGGTATAATGATTGGTGTTTGGTAATCTCTAAGGTGTCATTAAGCCTGGCAGATACAAACATATTGCTGGAAATGCAATAATTAGTGCAAGTCTAATTACATCAGTGATTAAAAAAGGAACAGTGCCAAACCATATAGTTTGAAGTGGTGTTTTTTGCATCACCCCTTTAATAACAAATAAGTTCATTCCTACAGGGGGAGATATCAAACCAAATTCTACAACTATTACTGCAAAAATACCAAACCACACTGGGTCAATGCCCGCATCAACTATTACTGGATAAAAAACTGGAATAGTTAAAAATAACATCGCCAGTGAGTCCATTACAGTTCCAAGGACTAAATAAATAACACAAATAACTAGAATAATTCCTAATGGAGTTAGCTCTAGATGATTTATAAAATCAACAACTGCAAATGGTAATTGAGTTACAGTGATTAAATAATTGAAGATGCTTGCTCCAATTACTATTAAATATAATGAACCAACTGTTTTTATAGTAGTCCATAATGCATCTCTTAACAAATTCAAACTTAGTTGACCTCTTGCAAAAATAAACAATAGAACCAAAACAACACCTACAGCAGCACTTTCAGTTGCTGTAAAAAATCCCAAATAAAGTCCACCCATAATAATTGCAAAGATTAAAAAAATTGGAAAAACTTTTGTAATGGCTGCTACTCTTTCCTTAAGTGGCATCTTATTTCCATGTCCACCTTGTGAAGGATAGATAAGAAGATAAACTCTTATCGCTACCATATATAAAATTACTGCAATCAATCCAGGAATTAATGCAGCAAAAAAAAGCTCTTGCACGGACTGTTCTGTTAAATATGCATAAATTACCAAAATTACACTTGGAGGAATAATAATTCCAAGAGTTCCACCAGATGCAATTGAACCACTTATCAAAGCGTCACTGTAACCGTGTCTTTTCATTTCAGGTCCAGCCATTTGAGACATTGTAGCTGCAGTTGCAATTGAAGAACCACATATCATTCCAAAACCTGCGCATGCTCCAACAGTGGACATTGCTAATCCACCCTTATAATGACCAACAACTGCATAAGCAGCATCATATAAATTTCTCGATAAATTTGCACTATTCGCAAGATTTCCCATCAGAACAAACAATGGGAGTACTGATAAAGTATATTTAGACACTGCATCAAAAGGAGCAGTGCCCAATACAAAGATTGCAGGATCAAACCCAGAAATTATTGCAAAACCTGTAAAACCTACAAGCAACATTGCAATACCTATTGGAATATTTAATACCATCAGTATTAAAACGGCAGCGAAAGCAATACCACCATTAATAATTGGATCCATATCCATTATATATCACCTCGATTTTTGTTTGTTACAGCTAAAGTCTTTATAAACCAAACGATGATTGCAAGCACACTTAACCACATTCCTAAAGCTGAAATAAAATAAAACGGATAAAAGTATAATTCTAAATCAAGTGTAACTCTTTCATTGCCCATGAATTTTATTGATGTTTTAGTAGTAGCGTAAGCCATAAGCGACATAATTATTATCATTAAAATAAATTTAAGTATTATTAAGTAAGTTTTAAATTTTCCTAAATTTAAATTATTGATAAAATCAGCAGACACATTTGCATTTAAAAAAAAAGCTCTAGGCATTGCTAAAAATGCAACTATAGCCATTCCAATTTCAACTAATTCAATTGTTCCGGTAACTGGTGAATTTAAAAATCTTCGGCCAAATACATCACAAAATGTTAGCACTGATAATAATAAAAGTATTATTCCCGAAGCTATTGCTGAATAGTCAAATATTTTATTCATTATTTAAAATTAATTAAAATGTCTCTTCAATTTTATTAAACATTAGCATATAAGGTTTTCTTTAAACAGAAAGTATTAATTATGAAATTTATTTCCTACAAACATAACTCAGAATCCAAATTTGGTATTATAGACAATAATTTAATAACTGATCTAACAGATAAAATATCCGAGGCTCATACTTTAAAAGATCTAATTTTCAAAAAGGGAATTTCAGAAGCTAAAAAATTTGCGAGTGCAAATCCTGGAAACTTGAGCGTTGATGAAGTTGAATATTTACCTCTTATTCCAAATCCTGGAAAAATTATTTGTGTTGGATTAAATTATAGTGAGCATGTGAAAGAAACAAATAGGACAGTTGAGGAAAATCCAGTGATTTTTCACCGTTTTCCAGAAAGTCAAACAGCACACATGCAATCTATTCAAAGACCAATTGCTTCAGACAATTTAGATTTTGAAGGTGAGATGGCAGTTGTTATGGGAGAAGCTGGAAAACATATAAAGCCTGAAGATGCATTGAAGCATATAGTTGGTTTTTCTTGTTACAATGAAAGTACAATTAGAGATTGGC
>CACMYE010000042.1 GCA_902617825.1 uncultured Pelagibacteraceae bacterium
ATAGCATCAGTTTTTTGCTTCACTGTTTGACATCCAGATAAAAGAAAAAAAGCCGATAAAATTACTAAAATTATTTTAATTCTCATGAGTTTGATTAGCACTCAATTGTGTCAAAAGATTAGCCCTCAAGTTGAAAACTATTGATTTTATATAAAAAAATTACTTTTTTTAATGTATTTAATTGTACTAATTATTAATTCTAATTAATTTTAATTTTTCAAATGAATACAAAACTTAAGGTATCAAAAGTCTCAAAAATTTATCCAGGTTGTATAGCAAACGATAATGTGTCTTTAAATTTTAAAAGTGGAAAAATTTACGCCTTATTAGGAGAGAATGGTGCGGGAAAGTCTACTTTAGTAAAAATATTATCAGGCGTAATTAATCCAGATCAAGGTCAAATTTTCCTAAACGACAAACTTCTTAAACTTAATTCACCCAAAGACGCAAAAAATAACAATATAGGAATGGTTTTTCAACATTTTAATCTTTTTGAAACATTATCAGTTTTTGAAAATTTAAGCATCGATAGTGAAAAAAATAATGATCAACTAAGAATTCTAGTAAATAATATTTTAAAAAAATACAATTTCAAAATTGACTTAGATGTTCCAATTTTAAGTCTTTCTGCAGGTCAAAAACAGAAAGTTGAAATTATAAGATGTCTTATAAGAAATCCAAAAGTTTTAATAATGGATGAGCCTACCTCTGTTTTAACAGAGCAAGAAACTGAGGATCTTTTTTTGTCTTTAAAGAAATTTTCGAAAGAAGGAATTTTAATTATTTATATTACTCACAAGTTAAAAGAAGTTTTGTCATTATGTGATGAGGTTGCTGTAATGAGAAAAGGTAAAGTTGTATCTATCAGTAGAACAATTGATGAAGAACTATCAAGTCTAGCAAATAAAATGATTGGAGAAAGTTTAAACAAAATAAAAAAAATGACTTCAAATAATTTTAGTGAAGAACAAATTTTGACGGTTTCTAAGCTAAATTTTAATAGTGAAGATCCCTACGAAGTTAATTTAGTCGACATAAATTTTACTCTTAATAAAGGTGAATGCCTTGGGATAGCAGGCATATCGGGGAACGGCCAAAATGAATTATTTCAAATTTTAAGTGGTGAGACTCTATCAAATAATGGTTCTATTAAGTTTAGAGGTAAAGAAATTAGCAAATTGAACCCTAAGGAAAGAAGGGAATATTTAATGGCCTTTTCACCTGAAGATCGAATATCTCAAGCAGCCGTACCTTCATTAAAAATTTACGAAAACGTAGCACTAAATAATTTTAAAACCTCTAATTTTTTTGAAAAAGGTCTTTTTAATGAAAGAAAAATTAAAGATCACTCAAAAAAAATTCTATCAAATTTTTCAGTCAATACAGATAATGTTAACCTTAAAAGTCAGTTTTTATCTGGTGGAAACCTTCAAAAATTAATTTTAGGTAGAGAATTAATTACATCACCAGAGTTATTAATATGTTTTAATCCAACCTGGGGTCTAGATGTTGGAGCCATAAATTATATTCACCAAACACTTGTAAAAATAAATGAGCAAGGAAAATCTATAATCCTTATTTCAACAGATAATGACGAGCTTCTACAACTTAGTGATAGAATTTCTGTAATTAATAACGGAAAGCTTTCAAAAATAATGAGTGCTGACGAGGTTAATCCTGAAAAGTTAGGACTTTTAATGGGTGGAGGGTTAGTTGATTAAAATTGAAAGACGTGATGAAACTTCAAATTTAATTTATTTTTTAACCCCTGTACTTGCAATTTTTTTAACCTTAGTAACAGGGGCAATTATATTTTATCTACTTGGTTTCAAACCTTTGGAAGCTCTAAAATTTTTTTTTATTACACCTATTTCAGATTTATATGGTCTAAGTGAGCTTCTTGTAAAAGCAACCCCACTTTGTTTAATAGCTATCGGTCTATCTTTTTGTTTTAAAAGTAATAACTGGAATATTGGAGCAGAAGGACAATTAACATTTGGTGGAATAGTTGGTGGAGGTGTTGCCTTGTTATTTTATAATCATGAGGGTTTTTATGTTTTACCTTTAATAATTTTGGCTGGTGCAATTGGTGGAATGATATTTGCGATGATACCTGCAATTTTAAAAATTTATTTTAATACTAATGAAATATTAGTTAGTTTGATGCTTGTTTATGTATCTAAACTATTATTAGATTATCTTGTAGTTGGTCCTTGGAGTAACCCAGAGGGTTTTAACTTTCCTGAAACAAGACAATTTAGTGACTCTGCTAGATTGCCTATTTTATTTGAGGGTCTTCGAATTCATGCTGGAATTTTTATTGCCCTCGTCAGTGTTTTTTTAGCTTGGGTTATTTTATTTAAAACCTATTTGGGTTTTCAAATTAAAGTTTCAGGATTAAGTTTAAAGACTGCTAAGTATGCCGGTTTTAAAGGTAAAACAATGATACTACTTGTATTTATGGTTAGTGGTGCGTGTGCTGGTCTTGCAGGAGTTGGCGAAATCACTGGACCTATTGGACAGCTACATAGAATGATTTCACCTGAATACGGATTTACAGCAATAATTGTTGCTTTTTTAGGTCGTCTTAATCCAGTCGGTATTGTATTTGCATCTTTAATTGTAGCACTTACTTACTTAGGCGCTGAAACTGCACAAATTTTTTTACAAGTGCCAAAATATACGGGACAAGTATTTCAAGGAATGATTTTATTTTTTCTTCTTGCATCTGATTTCTTGCTTTTTTTTAAAATAAAATTTTTAGGATTTAAAAAATATGAATATTGATATTAATTTTCTGGGAATTCTTATTGGGGCTATAATGGCATCTTCTGTTCCACTTATACTGGCAGCCTCAGGAGAACTTATAACAGAGAGATCTGGCGTACTAAATTTAGGTGTTGAAGGAATGATGATCATTGGTGCAATTTCAGGTTTTGCATTAATGGTAATGACTGACAATTTATTTTTAGCAATAATTGGATCTATGCTTTCTGGTTTATTATTATCTTTTATATTTGGATTTCTCACTCAATCACTATTAACAAATCATGTAGCGACAGGGCTTGCTCTTACCATTTTTGGTATTGGTTTGTCTGCAATGATTGGAAAAGATTTCGTAGGAATACCCGGAAAGGAATTTCCTTTATTGTTTGTAAATTTTAAAGAAGCAGTACCTTTTTTTGGGCCTATTTTTTTTGGACATTCAATCGTTTTTTATTTTGCTTTTCTACTTCCTTTTGGAACTAGCTATTTTTTAAAAAAAACTAAAATTGGCTTGATTGTAAGGGCGGTGGGAGATTCCCCTTTATCTGCAGCAAATCAAGGTATTAACGTTTTATTAGTAAGGTATTGTTGTATTCTTTATGGAGGCGCAATGTGTGGCTTGGGAGGGGCTTACCTATCACTTATTTACACTCCTCAGTGGATTGAAAATATGACTGCTGGTAGAGGCTGGATAGCACTAGCATTGGTAGTTTTTGCGACATGGAGCCCTCTTAAAGTTTTAGTTGGGGCAATAATATTTGGAGGTATAACTATTCTTCAGTTACACATGCAAGCCATGGGAATAAGAGTTCCAGTTCAATTTTTAAGTGCATTACCATATATAATGACAATTGTTGTTTTGGTAATTATTTCTCGTGACAGTAGAAAAATAAAACTTAATACTCCAACTTCATTGGGGCAAATCTTCTATAAGGAAAAGTGATGTTAGCTATTCCAAAATAAATATTTTTTTTTAAAAAAATTTGTTTAGGCTAAAGAATCATTAATTTAAAATTTAAAGGGGAAATGAAATGTATAAAAATTTTTTAAGGTTATTAGCATCTGTATTACTTTTGCTTGGATTTAGCATAAATGCAAATGCTGAATTTAAAGTTGGTTTTGTTTATGTTGGTCCAACAGGAGATCATGGTTGGACATACCAACATGACGAGGGAAGAAAGGCTGTTGAAGCTGCTGGAATTAAAACCACTTATGTAGAAAGTGTTCCTGAGGGTGCTGACGCTGAGAGAGTGATTAGACAGTTAGCTCAATCTGGTCATGATCTTATTTTTACAACAAGTTTTGGATATATGGATCCGACCAATAAAGTGGCTAAAGATTTTCCAAATGTAAAATTTGAGCACGCAACAGGTTATAAAAGAGAACACTCAAATGTCTCAACGTACTCTGCAAGATTTTATGAGGGCAGAACTCTTCTAGGACATATGGCTGGAAAAATGACTAAAACAAATGTTATTGGGTATATTGCATCTTTTCCAATTCCTGAAGTTATAAGAGGAATAAACGCTATGACTTTAGCAGCTCAAAAAGTTAATCCAAATATTAAAACAAAAATTGTTTGGGTTTTTACTTGGTATGATCCAGGAAAAGAGTCTGAAGCAGCACAAGCTTTGATAGATCAGGGAGCAGATATTATAATGCAACACACTGATAGTACTGCACCAGTTCAAGTAGCTGAAAAAGCTGGTGTTTGGTCCTTTGGACAAGCCAGTGATATGCAAAGGTTTGCACCAAAATCAATTTTAACATCTATAATTGACGATTGGGCACCGTATTATGTTGAAAGATCTATTGCAGCAAGAGATGGCACATGGAAACAACAAGACACCTGGCATGGATTAAAAGAAGGGATGGTAGCTATGGCTCCCTATAA
>CACMYE010000043.1 GCA_902617825.1 uncultured Pelagibacteraceae bacterium
ACTGTGTATAATGAAGCTCAACCTTTACCGTGGCACGAAACTAGTAAAATAGGAAAAACAAAAAATCCTTATGGTACCTCAAAATATATTATCGAACGAATTTTGATGGATCTTGTAAAATATGATAATAAATGGACTGTTAGAATTGCAAGATATTTTAATGCATTTAGCAATCATACATCTGGATTAATAAAAGAAAATTCCGAAAATATTCCTCATTTTCTAATTCCATATATTATAAAAGTTGCTCAAAAAAAATTACCTGTACTAAAAGTATTTGGTAAAGACTATAAAACTAAAGATGGGACTTGTATTAGAGACTTTATTCATGTGATGGATTTAGCTGATGGCCATGTTGCATTGATAAAAAATAATAGACTTAAAAAAGGTTTAAAAGTTTATAATTTTGGGACTGGCAAGGGATTGAGTGTTTTAGAGATAATAAAAGTATTTGAAAAACAAACTGGAATACCCATTTCATTTAAATTTGAAAAAAGACGGCAGGGAGATGTTGCTGCTTCTTTTTGTAGTTCAAATAAAGCGTTAAAAGAATTAAAATGGAAAATTAAATATGACCTCAATCAGGCCATGTTAGATATAAAGAAAATATTATAATATATGTTAAACTACTTGATATGAAAAAAGCATTAATTACAGGTGTTACTGGTCAAGATGGTTCTTATCTTGCAAAATTTCTGCTTGATAAGGGCTATGAAGTACATGGAATTAAAAGACGAACATCATTAATAAATACTGATAGAATAGATCATCTTTTTCAAGATCCACATGAAAGTAATGTAAAATTTGTATTACACCACGGTGATTTAACTGACTCAACCTCATTAATTAGAATTATTCAAGAAGTTCAACCAGACGAAATTTATAATTTAGCAGCACAAAGTCATGTGAAAGTATCTTTTGAAGAGCCCGAATATACTGCTAATTCTGATGCTTTAGGAACACTGCGTATTTTAGAAGCAATACGCATATTAAAGCTAGAAAAAAAAACTAAATATTATCAAGCGTCAACGTCAGAACTTTATGGTTTAACATCTCAATCCCCACAGAACGAAAGAACACCTTTTTACCCAAGAAGTCCATATGGTGTAGCCAAACTATATGCCTATTGGATCACAATAAACTACAGAGAAGCTTACGGAATTTTTGCGTGTAACGGTATTTTGTTTAATCACGAGTCTCCAGTAAGAGGTGAAACATTCGTTACACGTAAGATAACAAGAGCTTTAACAAAAATTAAATTAGGATTGCAAAAATCATTATATTTGGGAAATCTCAATTCAAAAAGAGACTGGGGACATGCTCAAGATTATGTTGAAGCACAATGGTTAATGCTTCAACAAAAAAAAGCGGATGATTATGTAATTGCAACAGGCAAACAACATTCTGTAAGAGACTTTATTAACTTAGCTGCAAAAAATCTAAACATGAATATACAATGGAAAGGAGAAAATGAAAATGAAGTTGGTATTTTTAATAATAAAATAGTTATTCAAATAGACAGAAAATATTACAGACCAACTGAAGTCGATTCGTTACTTGGAGATGCAAGTAAAATGAAAGAAAAATTGGGTTGGGAACCTAAAATTTCATTTGAAGATCTTGTAAAAGAAATGATTGAAAATGATTTAAAATCTATTTCATAAAAGTATTATTAAAATGAAAAAAAAAATTCTACTTACAGGTGGTAGCGGCATGATAGGAAGTAATATAGTTAACAATGAACTTGCTAATAATTATGAAATATTATTCCCTACTAGCAAAGAATTAAATTTATTAGATTATAAAAAAATATTTGATTACCTAAAGTTAAATAAACCAGAAATCATTGTGCATGCAGCTGGTATTGTAGGTGGCATAGAAGCAAACATCAAATATCCAGTAAAATTTTTAGTTGAGAATTTTCAAATGGGATTTAATATTTTAATGGCTTCAAAGAATCAAAATATAAAAAAATTTATAAATCTTGGAAGTTCTTGCATGTATCCTAAAGACTCAAAAAAACCCGATATCAGAAGACCTTATCCTTAATGGAGCACTAGAACCTACTAATGAAGCATATGCATTATCTAAAATTGCTTGTGCTAAACTTTGCGAATATATTTCAAGTCAAGATAATAGCTTTTTATATAAAACTGTCATTCCTTGTAATTTATTTGGCAAATATGATAATTTTAATTCAGAAAGTTCTCATATGATACCAGGGGTTATAAGAAGAATTTTTGAGGCAAAAATTGAAGGTAATAAAACTGTAGAAATTTGGGGGGATGGTTCTGTGAGAAGAGAATTTATGTATGCGGGTGATTTTGCAAATTTCATTTTTTATGCAATAGAAAATTTTATAAAAATGCCTCAGAATATTAATGTTGGTATAGGAAAGGATTATAGTATTATAGAATATTACAATATTATTGCAGATGTTATTGGATTTAAAGGAACTTATAAATATAATTTTTCAAAACCAACCGGAATGAAACAAAAATTAGTTGATAACAAGAAATTAAAAGAATTCGGATGGACTAACAAAACCTCCTTAAAAGAAGGGATTAAAAGTTCCTTTGATCACTTTATTAAAACAAATAAAAAATGAGTAATTATCCATTAGCCACTAGCACTTGGAATCAACAAGAACTAAAAGCTATAAAATCAGTAATTAAAAGTGACAACTACACTATGAGTAATAGTGTATTCAAATTTGAAAAAAATTTTAAAAAATTTATTAAAAGAAAATACTGCTTAATGGTTAGTTCAGGATCTGCAGCTAATCTTATTTCTATAGCATCTTTCTTTTATACAAAAAAACCAATGTTAAAAATGGGAGATGAAGTAATTGTACCAGCCGTATCCTGGTCAACAACTTATTTCCCTTTGCAACAATTTGGTTTAAAACTGAAATTTGTAGATATAAATTTATACACATTAAATTATAATTTAGATGACCTTAAGTCAGCTATAACTAGAAATACTAAAATGATTGTTGCAGTTAATATATTGGGAAATCCTAATGATTTTAATATTATAAATAACATGATTAAAAATAGAAATATTTTTATTTTTGAGGATAATTGTGAGTCATTAGGAGCTAGATACAACGGTAAATATACAGGAACATTTGGGCAGATAGGAACTTTTTCCACATATTTCTCGCATCATATATCAACAATGGAAGGAGGTATCATAACAACTGATAACGAAGAACTTTATCATATACTACTTTCTTTAAGAGCCCATGGTTGGACTAGAAATCTCCCGAAAAAAAATTACGTCTCGAACAAAAGTGATGACTCGTTTAAAGAGTCATTCAGATTTGTTTTACCAGGTTATAATGTTCGACCTTTAGAAATGAGTGGAGCAATTGGTATAAGGCAACTAATAAAATTACCTAAATTTTTAAGACAAAGAAGAAAAAATGCTGAACTTTTTGTAAAACTGTTTAAAGATCATCCAAATTATTTAATTCAAAAAAGTATAGGTAAAAGTTCATGGTTTGGCTTTTCTTTAATTATTAAGCCAAACTCAGAGATAAAAAGAGATATTATAATTAAAATTTTAAAAAAAAATAATATTGAATGTAGACCTATAGTTACAGGGAATTTTGTTCTAAATGAAGTAATGAAATATTTTAATTACAAGGTTCATAAAACACTTAAGAATGCTAATCATCTTCATTATAATGGTTTATTTGTTGGGAATAGTCATTATTCATTGTCAAAAAATATAAAATTTTTAAGAAAAATTTTGACCTAAAGTAGCAAAAAGAATTGTTATTTTAATATAGTAGTTTCTAAACAGTAATCCACGAAATTGGATACAAATTTTCTGTATTTATAGATTTATCTTTAAACCAATTTTTTGGAGCAAAAACCATTTTATGCTCATTGTTGTTAAGCCAAGCCGCCCACCAACTGAAACTACTGTTTGCTATAATATTGTGCTTACATAGTGACATTAAGTACATATCTTTAAATGAATTAATACCATTATTAATATTTACAATTTTATATGGGTATTCTAACTTAAAATTTTTGCTTACCCATCCAGGATCATCAGAAAAAATAAAAAAAATTGGGTTTGTAGTTTGTCTTGCAACATTTTTTGCAGCTTTTAAGTAAAAATTTTTTAGATCTATATAATGATTGATATTTTTTTTTGATACATAATCTCCTCTTCTTATATGGATTGATACACTATTAGAGTTATAAATTTCATTTTTGATACTAGAAATACTTTCGTTAATATTTTTGGAAAAAATAAAAATTTTTTTTAATTCATTTGAATATTCTCTAAAATATAATTCGCTTTGCCAATAACCTTTTAAATAAACGTGATTTGAAATATTAAAAATTTCAGATGAAAAATGAAAATGTGGCTCCTCAAATGTTTTTAGTTTAAAATCAAATTTAGCTAGATATCTTCCAATATTAATATTTTTAAAAATGAAATCTTTTTTTAAGAAATTAACTTTAGAATAAATATCAAATACATTTTCAAGTTCAAAACCATTATGTAAATTTCTTGTGTCAAGCCAACCTAAATCTAA
>CACMYE010000044.1 GCA_902617825.1 uncultured Pelagibacteraceae bacterium
AATCTAGAAAAAATGAAGTAATAAGTTTTGTTAAAAGTGGACTTAAAGATCTTTCAGTAAGTAGAAAAACTTTCTCATGGGGTATTCAGGTCCCTGGAAATGAAAATCATGTTATTTACGTTTGGCTTGATGCACTTACCAACTATATAAGTGCTTTAAACTACCCAAATAAAGAAGATAAATTATTTAAAAATTTTTGGCCTGCCTCATTACATTTGATTGGAAAAGATATATTAAGATTTCACGCTGTATATTGGCCAGCTTTTTTATTAGCCGCTAACATAGAATTACCAAAAAAAGTTTACGGTCATGGTTGGATACTGTCAGGTGATGAGAAAATGTCAAAATCAAAAGGTAATATTTTAAATCCTTTACAAATTATTGATGAATACGGACTGGATCCTTTAAGATATTATTTGATTAAAGAAGTCTCTTTTGGGAATGATGGTAATATATCCAAGGATAGATTGGAGGACTGTATAAATAGTGATTTAGCAAATAATTATGGTAATTTATGTCAACGTGTTACTTCATTTGCTATAAAAAATTGTGATGGAAGAATACCAGAAAAAATTAAATTTGAGGAAGATGACTTAAATATCTTAAATAAATTTAAAGATAATTTAGAAAACATCAGATCTAAAATTGACCAACAAAACTTAAACTTTTATATTGATTATATAGTTAACTCACTCTTTGAGGCCAATAAATATTTTAATGATCAAGAGCCTTGGAAAAAGAAGGATGATATTACAAGATTAAATACCATCGTTTTTACTTCTTTGGAAATCATTAGAAAAATAAGTTTTTTACTCTATCCAATAATCCCAGGATCAGTATTAAAGGCTTTAAAAATATTTAATCTTGGTGAAAATGATATTAAATTAGAAGACATATCTAAAAATGAATTTTTAATTAAAGGAAATAGTATAAATAAAATAGACATACTTTTTAAAAAAATAGAAAAAGATAATGATTGATTCACACTGTCATCTTGATCATGAACCATTAATGAGTGATCTTAATAACGTAATACAAAGATCAAAAGATGTTGGCATTAAAAAATTGCTAACCATATCAACATCAATAGATAGTTTTTCTAAAATTAAACAATTGATCCTTAAAGACGACATTATTTATGGTACAGTTGGTATTCATCCACACGAAAGTGACAAAAATGTTTTAACTTCCTCTCAATTAGTTCAGAACTTTAAAGAAAATGATAAAATTATTGGCATAGGTGAAACTGGACTAGATTTTTATTATAATAATAGTGATCGTGACAAACAAATATCGAGTTTTAAAGAACACATAGAAGCTTCAATTGAGACCAGGTCACCATTAATTGTTCATTCAAGAAATGCAGAAGATGAAACATATGAAATACTTAATTCATATAAAAATAATAACCTTAAAATTTTAATGCATTGTTTTACAGGATCTAAAGAATTTTCAAAAAAACTTTTACTATTAAACTCGTATTTTTCGGCAAGTGGTATTATTACCTTTAAAAACTCTTTAGATTTGCAAGATACCTTTAAGTTTTTACCTCTAGAAAAAATATTGATTGAAACCGACAGTCCTTTTTTAGCTCCTGTGCCAAATAGAGGTAAAAAAAATGAACCATCATTTATTGGTTTTACAGCTGCTAAACTTGCGGAAATTAAAGAAATATCAAAATCAAAACTCATTGAAATAACTACAAATAATTTTAATCAATTGTTCTTTAATTAATAGTTATGAAATTTATTATATTAGGTTGTGGTAGTTCAATGGGTGTACCAAGACCGGATGGTTTTTATGGTAATTGTGATCCAAATAATAAAAAAAATTACAGAACAAGATGCTCAGCATTGCTTCAAACTTCAGATGAAAATATTTTGATAGATACTTCACCAGACCTTAGACAGCAACTATTGAGACATAAAATTAAAAAGATAAATAAAGTACTTTATTCACATATGCATGGTGATCAAACCCATGGTATTAATGATTTAAGGTCATTTTTTATTAATAGCAGAAAACCAGTGGATGTTTACGCTGATAAATTTACATCTAATTATTTATTGAAAACTTTTTCTTATATATTTAAAAGTTATTCAAGAGAATATCCAGCAACTTTGAAACTAAATAAATTAAAAAATAATTTTTTCACACTAAATAATAACAGAAAAATAAAAATTAAGTCTATTGAAGTAGAGCATGGCAAGGTTAGATCAAATTGCTTTATTTTGGATAAGAAATTAGCTTATATAAGTGATGTAAGTAAAATTTATAATAAAGACTATAAATATTTTAAAAATCTAAAATATTTAGTTATCGACTGTTTATGGTATAATTTTCATCCATCACATTTTAATTTAGAAAACTCACTTTCAATGATTAAAAAATTCAAACCTAAACATGCTATACTAACAAATTTATCACCAGTATTAGATTACAAAGTTTTAAAAAAGCTTTTACCTAAAAATGTAATCCCAGCTCATGATGGATTAACAATAAAATTATAATATTGCTTCAATTTTTTTTATTAATTTACCTGACATAGGTTTAGTAAATGACGCGAATGTATCCTCAATTTTACCTTCTTTATTAATTAATATTTTATGAAAATTCCATTTTGGAACAGCAGATTTTCCATAGTTTTTTTTCGCCCATTTAAAAATTTCATGAGCACTATCACCTTTAACTTCAGTAATAGTTGTTAAAGGAAAATTTATATTAAAATTAACCTCACAAAATTTTTTTACTTCGTCGTTATTTTTTTTTTCTTGGTTAAATGAATTTGAAGGAACGCCTAGAACTACTAATCCTTTTGACTTATAATTATCCCATAATTCCTGAAGTTCTTCGTATTGATTTGTAAAACCACAATAACTAGCTGTATTCACTACTAAAACTGCTTTATTTTTATATTCCTTAAAATCTATTACCTCTCCAGTTATACTTTGTATGTTAAGATCATAAAAAATTTTCTCATACTCAGCTTTAGCTAGATTATTAAAAAAAAACATTATTATTGTTATAACTGTTAAAAAGTATTTTTTCATATAGTAGAATTAACTTTTAGGTCTATTAGGTGTAAGTAATATCAAAAAGTATCCAAATAAAGTGGATAATAATGACCCAGTTAGGACTCCTATTTTTACCCCATCCATGTACTGTATATTTTCGGCAAAAGCTAAATTTCCAACAAAAAGACTCATTGTGAAACCAATACCGGTTAGTACACCAACGCCATAAAAATTGTACCAGCTAGTATCATTAGGCATTTGTGCTATTTTAGCTTTAATAGATATATAAGAGAAAACAAAAACTCCTAGTTGTTTACCAATGAATAATCCTAATAAAATTCCTAATGGTACTTTGTTCAATAATGAAGCAAAAGTTAAACCTTCTAGTGATACACCTGCATTAGCGAAAGCAAATAATGGCATTATACCAAAGGCAACATAAGGACTGATGGCATGTTCAATTTTAATTAATAATGAAAAATCTTTTTCTTTTTTTCTATGAGGTATTGTCATAGCTAGTAAAACTCCAGCTATTGTAGCATGAATACCTGAATTATGAGTAAAATCCCAAAGAAACAATCCTACAATCAGGTAGGGTAAAAATTTTTTGATATTAAATTTGTTAATCAATAATAAAATAATAAATGCTGCCAGCATTAAAAGTAAATATTTTATATTTAAATCCCCCGAGTAAAAAAGAGCTATAATAACTATCGCTCCTAAGTCATCTATAATAGCTAGTGCAGTTAAAAAAACTTTTAAAGATAAAGGTACCCTTTTTCCAAGTAGTGACAAAACACCTAAAGAGAAAGCTATATCTGTAGCAGAGGGTATAGCCCATCCTTTTAAAGTTTCACTATCACCAAAGTTTATAAAAACATAAAATAGCGCAGGTACCAACATTCCGCCTACCGCTGCAATTATTGGAAGTAAGGCTTGTTTTATATTTGAAAGCTCTCCCTGTAAAAATTCTCTTTTAATTTCAAGTGTTACAAAGAAGAAAAATATTGCCATCAAAGCATCATTAATCCAATGTATTACAGATAGTTTTAAACCAAAATTATTAATACCAATGAATAGATATTTATTTAATGTTGAAAAATATAAATCTGCTAAGTTTGAATTACTTATAAACAAAGCAATAATAGCAGC
>CACMYE010000045.1 GCA_902617825.1 uncultured Pelagibacteraceae bacterium
AAAAGAAAAGGTGATTTATTAGACCGTATTAGCTCTGAACTAAACCTTGATGAGGAAAATATTTTGGAGAATTCAAATTTAAATGGCACTGATGAGCTTCCAAACGCTGTTGATCAAGAAGATGCGTTGGATAAAAAGAAGCAAGAAAGAGAAAGGTTTGGCTCTGTAAATTTAAAAGCTGATGAAGAAACTAACAAATACGAGAAAGAGATTAAGAAAATGGAGCAAGATCGTGCGGACTTAGTAACAGCTATTGTAAAATTAAAAGATAGTATAAATGAACTTAATCAAAAAGGACGAGAGAGATTAATAGAGGCTTTTGAGAAAGTTAATAGAAAGTTTAATGAGGTATATACAAAATTATTTAATGGAGGGAATGCAAAATTAGAATTAGTTGACTCTGATGATCCTCTTGAAGCTGGATTAGAGATGTTGGTAAGCCCTCCTGGAAAAAGATTACAATCAATAACCTTGTTATCTGGAGGAGAACAAGCACTTACGGCTCTTTCATTGATCTTCGCAGTATTTTTAACCAACCCATCTCCAATTTGTGTTTTGGATGAGGTTGATGCTCCGCTTGATGATGCAAATGTAACAAGATTTTGCAGTCTACTTGAAGAGTTGACTAAAATAACAAATACTAAATTTATTATTGTAACTCATCATGCTTTAACCATGTCAAAAATGAATAGATTATATGGAGTAACTATGCCTCAAAAGGGTATTAGTCAGTTAGTTGCGGTTGATTTACAAAAAGCAGAGAGTATGGTTGCCTAAACTATACAAATGCCAAAAGATCCGTTAAAAACTCGCCTAGAGATTGCAAAAAACAAGGTTTCTAAGAAAAATCTTTTTGATAAAAAAAGTAATCCCTCACCTATTGGAACAGCCTTTAAATTGAGCACTGAACTGGTCGCTGCAGTTGCTGTAGGGACAATTATTGGGTTTATTTTTGATAAGACCTTTGGTACTAAACCCTGGTTTATATTAATATTTTTTTTTGTGGGAGTAGTTGCCGGAATAACGAACGTAATTAGATCTGCAAAAAATATGCAAAAATAAATACTTATGGCAGCAAATCCTATGTCTCAATTCGACGTTTATCGAATTGGACCTGAAATAAAAGTTGGAGCATTTGATATATCATTTACTAATGCCAGTTTGTTTATGATTATTAGTACAGTTTCGATTTTGCTTGTGTTTAACTTGGGCTCAAAAAGAAATTCAGTATTACCAAATAAAATGCAATTACTATCAGAGCTTAGTTATACATTTGTTGCGAAAATGATAAGTGATACAGCTGGATCAAAAGCAAAACCTTATTTTGCGTTTATATTTTCTTTATTCATGTTCGTTCTATTTTGTAACATGTTTGGTATGATCCCTTACACATTTACTGTAACGAGTCATATAATCGTTACATTTATTTTGGCGTCATTCATTTTTATTGGAGTGACCATTATTGGCTTTATCAAACATGGATTTGGTTATCTAAAATTATTTGTACCTAGTGGAGTACCAACTGTGCTACTCCCCTTAATAGTGGTCATAGAAATTATATCTTATTTAAGTAGACCAATAAGTTTATCAGTTCGATTATTTGCAAATATGATGGCTGGTCACACAATGATGAAAGTGTTCGGAGGCTTTGTGATAAGTCTTGGATTGGTCGGTGGTTGGCTTCCACTGAGTTTTTCGGTTGCCTTAACAGGTTTGGAGATCTTAGTTGCTTTTCTTCAAGCTTATGTTTTTGCAATCTTAACCTGCATCTATTTAAATGATGCATTAAATTTACACCATTAATTAACCAAGGAGGAAATAATGGAATTAGAAGCAGCAAAAATGATCGGAGCTGGTTTAGCAGCAATTGCTTTAGCAGGTGCCGGTGTAGGTATCGGAATAATTTTTGGAAATTATTTGTCTGGAGCAATGAGAAATCCATCTGCAGCACAAAAGCAGTTTCCTAATTTGCTTTTAGGTTTCGCTTTAGCGGAAGCTACAGGATTATTTGGATTAGTAGTTGCATTAATCATTTTATTTGCGTTTTAAATTAATGATTAAAAAAATATTTTTTCAGTCAATATTTTTTAGCTTCTTATTTTTTAAAGAGGCTTTTGCAGCTGAAAGTGAAGGTATGCCTCAATTAAATCCTGAGTTTTGGATTTCTCAAATTTTTTGGTTAATACTTACTTTTGGAACTATGTATGTTGTTTTATCAAAATTCATACTGCCAAAAATTAGTAACAATTTAGAGTCGAGAAAATCTCAAATTTTAGAAAATATTGAGGCCGCAGAAAAACAAAGAGAGGATAGTGAGGCTAAGCTTACGGAATATGATGAAATTATATTAAAAAGCAAGAGCGAGGCTAAAACTATAATTAATCAAACAAGAGAAAAAGCGCTAAAAGATATATTGTCTAAAAAAGAAGTTTTAGATCAGCAAATTGATGATGAAATTAATAAAGCTGAAAAAGAAATAGAAGTTTTGAGAATTAGCGCTCCAGATAAAATAAATAAAATAGCAATTGAGACTTCCTCAGAACTTTTAGAAAAATTAATTGGTTCTGGAGTAAACAGTAGTAGCATTTCTGCAATTGTTGACGATCTATCGAAAAGAAATGGGGACAAATACTATGGCAATTGATGCAACATTTTGGGTAGCAGTATCATTTGTAATCTTTTTTGGTGCTTTAATTTATTTAAAAAATTCCACAAAAAGTTTCTCAAATTTTAGATAAGATGATCTCTGATATTAAAAATGAAATTAATGAGAGTGAAAAATTAAGAACTGAAGCAAAAAATTTGCTAGATAATGCCCAAAAAAAATTAGATACCGCTCAAACTGTTAGTAATGACATTTTAGATCAAGCAAAAAAAGAATCGGATAGATTGGTAATAGAATTGAATGATAAATTCCATAAATCTTCTGAGATCAAAAAAAATCTTGCTGAAAATAAAATAAGTCAAATGAAAGAAGCAGCTATCAAAGAGATAAAAGATGCTTCAATTAAAATAGCAGTGGACTCAGTTAAAAAAATTATATCCACATCAATAGATAAATCAAAACTCGATGCTGTATTTCAAAAAAATTTAGATGAGACTAAAGAGCAGCTAAAAAAAATTAGCTCATAATACACTTACAATTTCCTAAAAAAACTATAAATTATTAATATGAATTCTATAGTGATTGGATCTGGCTTTGGAGGAATTGCTGCAGCTTTGCGCCTAAAGGCAAAAGGATATCAAGTTAAATTAATTGAAAAAC
The DNA here is from genome assembly GCA_902617825.1 of uncultured Pelagibacteraceae bacterium. GTDB lineage: Bacteria > Pseudomonadota > Alphaproteobacteria > Pelagibacterales > Pelagibacteraceae > Pelagibacter. The sequence continues at coordinate 3,266 of CACMYE010000045.1, forward strand.
ATCCTGATCTTGGTGGTAGAGCTAGAGTATTTAAGAAAAATGGTTTTATATTTGATGGTGGCCCAACTGTAATTACTGCACCCTACTTAATTAATGAGTTGTTTGAATTATTTAAAAAGGATCCGAAAAACTACATTGATTTAGCCCCTCTTAAAATTTGGTACCAATTTATTTTTGAGGATAAATCTAAATTTAATTATTCTGGTGATGAAGCTAAAATGGTTAAACAAATAGAGGATATAAACAAAGATGATGTTGAAGGATATCAAAAATTAGTAAGTTTCACCAAAAAAATTTTTGATAAAGGGTTTACAGAGTTAGCAGATGTTCCTTTTGATAAACCTTTTGTAATGATGCAACAGCTTCCAGCGCTACTTAAACTTAAAAGCTATAAATCGGTTTACTCATTAGTATCTTCATTCATAAAAAATGAGAAATTAAGAAGAATGCTTAGTATGCATCCACTTTTGGTAGGAGGTAATCCATTCACCACTACTTCAATTTATGGACTAATACTTTACTTAGAGAAAAAATGGGGAATCCATTATTCAATGGGGGGCACAGGAAACATTATTAAAGGTTTAGAAAAACTTATGCTTGAAGAGGGAATTGATATTATTAAAAATAGTGAAGTAACTGAGATCATTTCAAAAAGTAATAAAATTACTGGTATTAAATTAAATGACCAAGAAATAATTGAGGCTGATAACGTAGTTTGTAACGCAGATCCACCAGCCTTTTACGAAAAAATGTTAAAAAAAAATGGTCAAGGTTCTTTTATTTTTAATTGGAAAAAGAAAA
>CACMYE010000046.1 GCA_902617825.1 uncultured Pelagibacteraceae bacterium
TAAAATCTTTAATTAAAATTAAAGTTGATTACAAGCAAGTAGGCTCTGATAGAATAACTAATGCAATTAGCTTGATGAATGGTAAAAATAATTATATTATTTTAGATTTTGGTACTGCAACAACATTTGATGTTTTGGTTCAAAATACATACTATGGTGGTATTATTGCACCTGGTGTAAAATTATCTCTTAATTCTTTATCAGATAGGGCAACGCTGATTCCAAAGATTGACTTAAAAAAAATAAATAAAGTTATTGGAAATAATACAATCTCAGCTGTGAGATCAGGTTTTTTCTGGGGATATGCGGGTTTAATTGACAATATTATAAATTTAATTAAGAAAGAAACTAGAAAAACCTTTAAAGTAATTACAACTGGAGGATTTTCAGGTTTATTTAAAAACTCAATAAAAACCAAAGTTATTCAAAATCAAGATATTACAATTAAAGGTCTAATTAAAATTTCAAGGTTAATTAAATAATATGAAAGATGAACTTTTATTCTGTCCATTAGGTGGATCTGGTGAAATTGGAATGAATATGAATTTGTTTGGCTACGGTCAACCAAGCGATCACAAATGGATAATGGTTGATATAGGAGTTACTTTTGCAGATGATACCATTCCAGGTGTTGATTTAATTTATCCTGATCCAGGATTTATAGTTGAGAGAAAAGATAATTTGCTTGGTATTGTACTCACTCATGCACATGAAGATCATATTGGAGCGATTGCACACTTATGGCCTAAATTAAAATGTAAAATTTTTGCAACTCCATTTACAGCAGTTTTGATCAAAGAAAAATTTAAGGAAAAGCAAATTGACATTACAAATGATTTGCAGATTGTTGAACTGAACGGATCTGTAAACTTAGAACCATTTGAAATCGAATACATCACGTTAACACATTCAATTTTGGAACCAAATGGTCTTAGAATTAAAACACCAGCTGGTGTTATTTTACATACTGGCGACTGGAAGGTAGATCCTAATCCACTAATTGGTGACAACATTAACGAAAAAAGATTAAAACAAATTGGAAATGAAGGTGTGCTTGCAATGATATGTGACTCAACTAATGTTTTTAGTGCTGGTAGATCAGGGTCTGAGTTAGATGTTAGAAAAAATATGCTAAACGTAATGTCACGCTTAAAAAAGAGAATTATTATTACATCCTTTGCCTCAAATGTAGCAAGAATGGAAACAGCTTTCTATTGTGCAGAACAAACTGGAAGACAAATTTCTCTTGTAGGTAGATCTATGCACCGTATTTATAAAGCAGCTCGTCAATGTGGATATCTAAAAAATACTATTGAACCTATTGACCCTCGTGAAGCCAAAAATTTTTCAAGAGAAAAAATAGTTTATTTATGCACTGGAAGTCAAGGTGAGCCTATGGGGGCAATGATGAGAATTTCTAGTTATGTTCATCCAGATGTTTATATTGAAAATGGAGATGCTGTAATATTTTCATCTAAAATTATTCCAGGAAACGAAAAGAAACTTTATAAGCTTCACAATCAACTAGTTAAAGATGGTATAGAAGTAATATCAGAGGAGACTGAATTCGTTCATGTTTCAGGACATCCCAATAGAGAAGATCTTAAAGATATGTACCAGTGGGTAAAACCTAAATGTGTTATACCAGTGCATGGTGAGCACAGACACATGATTGAGCACATCAATTTTGCAAAAGAGATGCAAGTCCCACACCCTGTTCAAGTCGAAAATGGTGATATTGTTAAACTTTTTCCAGGCGATAAACCCGTAGTTTACGACAAGGCACCAAGCGGCAGGTTATATCTTGATGGAAATGTAAGCGTTGATCCTGACTCACAGTCAATTAAAGATAGAAAAAATCTTAGTGCTAACGGCTATCTAGAGGTTACGCTAATGATTACGCCAAAGGGTAATATTCACAGTAATCCTGTTTTATCTTTTCGAGGTTTACCTGTTGATGATAGGGATGAATTTGTTTATGGTTTAGAAGACGAGATTGAAAAAACTTCAAGGTCTTTTAGAGTTGGGAGTAGACAACAAGAGCACAATCTTATTGACGCACTAAAAATTACTTGTAGAAAATTTTCAAAAGAAAAAACTGGAAAAAAACCATTCACGAATATTAACTTAGTTCGGATTTAATGAGTGTTACGGGGTTAGCCATAATCTATGTAATAATCTGGTGGATAATTTTTTTTGCAATCTTACCAATAGATGTAAATAGAACAAAAACTGTTAAAATTGATGGAGAAGATCCTGGATCTCCAGAAAATCCTAAAATGATTAAAAAATTCCTCTATTGTACCGGAATAACTACTATTATTTTTATAATAATTTACTTATTAATTAAATTTGAATATTTAAATTTAAGAAATATGATCACCTAAGATGTTATTATCTAAATTATTTATCCCTATTTTAAAAAACAATCCTTCTGAAGCCAAAATTAAGTCTCATCAATTAATGTTGAGAGTGGGAATGATTAAACAAGCTTCAGCAGGAATTTATTCATGGTTACCTTTAGGGTTCAAAGTAATGAAAAAAATTGAGGAGATAGTGAGACAAGAACAAAATAAAATTGGTGCACAAGAAATTTTAATGCCCACAATTCAATCAAGTGAAATTTGGAAAGAAAGTGGCAGGTATGAAGATTATGGTGAAGAAATGCTTAGAATAAAGGATCGCCAGAATCGTGAGATGCTTTATGGACCAACCAATGAGGAACAAGTAACAGAAATTTTTAGATCTTCTTTAAAATCATATAAATCACTTCCACAACTTCTTTATCATATTCAGTGGAAATTTAGAGACGAAATTAGACCAAGATTTGGAATAATGAGAGGTAGAGAATTTTATATGAAAGATGCTTACTCTTTTGATATTTCTGATGATGAAGCATTTTATTCTTATAATAAATTTTTTTTATCTTACCTAAGAACTTTTAAAAGACTGTCTTTGACTGCCATTCCAATGGCAGCAGACACAGGTCCAATCGGAGGAAATTTATCTCATGAATTTATTATTTTAGCTGACACGGGTGAAAGTAAAATTTTTACTGACAAAAGAATTTTTGACTTAAATAGTAATGAGACAGAATTAGAAAAAAATTCCTTACAACAAATGAGAAAAAAATATGAGCAGTATTATTCAGTAACTGATGAAAAATTCAATAAGGAGGAATTTGAAAAAGTTGTATCTGAAGAAAATAGATTAATCACAAAAGGTATTGAAGTAGGACACATTTTTTATTTTGGTGATAAATATTCAAAAGCTATGAGTGCTTCAGTAGATTTACCAGGTGGTAAGAAAGATTTTGTTAAAATGGGTTCATATGGAATAGGCGTATCTAGGCTAGTTGGTGCGATTATTGAGGCTAAATATGATGACAAAAACGAAATCATGAAATGGCCATTGTCTGTTGCTCCTTTTGAAATAGCTATAGTTCCAATGATAAATAAAAACGACAAATCAGCCTTAGATAAAGCAATTAATATTAATAAAGAATTAATTAAAAATAAAATTGATGCTTTAATTGATGATACAGAAGAAAATTTTTCATCAAAAATAAAAAAAATGAATTTAATTGGTGCTCCTTATCAAATCATAATTGGTAAAAAATCAGATGGTGATTTATTGGAGCTTAAAGAAATTGGAA
>CACMYE010000047.1 GCA_902617825.1 uncultured Pelagibacteraceae bacterium
AACCGATAAAGTAAATAAAGCTAAGGCTCTTCAAGTGTTTGTCAGATTTTTTAAAAAAAATAATAAAGAGGTAAAAACAATAGCTGTTGGCGATAATTATAATGATTTAGATATGCTTAAAAGTAGCGACTTTCCTTGCTTAGTTTTCAATGACAAATTTACCTTAGATGAAATTCCTATAAAAAATTTAATAATAACTAACAAGCCATCACCTGAAGGTTGGGCAGATGTGATCAAAATGGCTCTGGCTAAAATTAATAAAAATTAATAAAGTTATATATGAGCGAATTTTCTCAAAACGGAATAATTTCAACACTTCATGATTTTGGAACAAAATCACTAGAGAATATTGAGAAAGAACTTTTAAGCTTTTCTAAAGAAAGAAAAATGGAGCTTATATTGCCATGTCTTTATTCAGAATTAAAAGGTGATGCTCTACCTAAAATTGTATCAGAGATAAGTAAGACTAATTATATACATCATATAATAATTGGCCTAGATCAAGCAAGCGAAGCTCAAGCAAGGAAAGCTTGGACCTTTTTTGAAAAATTAGAAACTCCTTTTACTATTCTATGGAATGATGGACCAAATTTAAAAAAATTAGATAAAGAATTACAAAAAAAGGGATTAGCTCCGAGTGAACAAGGTAAGGGAAGAAATGTATGGTATTGTGTAGGCATGTCCATTGCTAGAGATAGTGCAAGATCTGTAGCATTACACGATTGCGATATCAAAACTTACGACAGAAGAATGCTTGCTAAATTATTTTATCCAGTCGTTAACCCATTATTTAATTTTGAATTTTGTAAAGGCTTTTATCCAAGAGTAGCTGACAACAAAATGAATGGTCGTGTAGTTAGACTATTAGTTTTTCCATTATTAAATGCTTTAGAAAAAACTATTGGTAAAAGTGATTATTTGGATTTTATGAAGTCATTCAAATACCCTCTTGCTGGTGAGTTTTCATTTAGAAGAAATATTCTACCTGAGTTAAGAATTTCATCAGACTGGGGCATTGAGATTGGAATTTTGTCTGAAATGCAAAGAAACTTTTCCTCACAAAATATTTGTCAAGTTGATCTAGCAGATACTTATGACCATAAACATCAAGATTTGTCTTTGGATGATGAAAAGAAAGGTTTATCAAGAATGTCGACTGATATTATTAAAACCTTTATAAAAAAATTAGCTACACAAGGGCATTCTTTTAGCAGAGAACAATTAAGGTCGTTGAAAGCAACTTATTACAGATCCGCTTTAGATCTAATAGATGCATACAGGGCTGATGCTGAGATGAATGGTTTAAAATTTGATTCACATACAGAAGAAAAAGCAGTTGAATTATTTTCAAGTAACATCATTCGAGCTGGAGAGGATTTTTATTTAAACCCGATGGATGCTCCTTTTATACCTACATGGAGTAGAGTAAAAAGTGCAATACCAGATTTTTTAATAAGATTAGAAAAGGCTGTTAATGAAGATAACAGACACTATCTTTAATTACACTAAGACAAGTTACTAAAAAATTTTTATAATTGATATACATGATTTATTAAAATAAATTAATTACATCATTAAAATAATTGATATAAGACATGGCAAACATACAATTTAAAGGAATTCACAAATCCTTTGGTTCGAATAAAATAATCACAGATTTTAACTTAGAGGGAAAAGAAGATGAATTTCTTGTTTTAGTAGGACCATCTGGATGTGGAAAATCAACATTATTAAGAATGATTGCTGGACTTGAACAAATTGATAATGGTGAAATATTTATTAATGATCAAAAAATAGCTGCAAGGATATTTTAAGAGCATCCCTAAAGAATTAGAAGAAGCAGCAATATTGGATAAGCTTAGTTGGTTTGGAATAATCATTAAGATTATAATTCCACTGAGTATTCCTGCAATATCTTCTGTGGCTTTATATGTTTTTATGATAGCTTGGAATGAATTTTTATTTTCTTTAATGTTTCTAGATAACCCAAATTCTTTTACTCTTTCAAGAGCTATACAATATTTAAGTGGTGACGCAGAAACACCTAGACAATATTTAATGGCTGGTTCTGTGATTGTGACTTTGCCTGTTCTATTTATCTTTGTCTATTTTGAAAAATATCTTGTTAGTGGTCTTACCGCAGGGAGTGTGAAAGGTTGAGAGAAAATTTAATAGAAAAGGCAAAAAAAGTTTTATTAGGTAATAAGAAAAAAGGCTTTACATTGCCTACAAATAACAAGTTATATCCCGCTCAATGGAAATGGGACTCGGGATTTATTGCTCTAGGATACTCACACTTCAATCTTAAATATGCACTTGATGAAATAACAACGCTTTTAAAAGGCCAATGGAAAGACGGTATGATACCTCATATTTTATTCCATGATTTAAATACAAATTATTATCCAAATCATTCGGTATGGAATTGTGGAAACAAGATACATTCATCGGGAATTACTCAGCCACCAGTTTTAGCAATAATATTAAAAAAAATTTTAGATAAAAATAAAATTAAAGTTAATGAAAAAACAAAAATTAAATTAATAATTAAAAAATTAAAAAAATATCATGAATGGTTAATTAAATATAGAGATCCAAGAAATACTGGATTGGTATCTATATTGCATCCTTGGGAAAGCGGATACGACAACTCTCCTCTTTGGGATTATTCGATGAACGAAATTAAAGTTGAAAAAAATTTAAAATATAAACGAGGAGATAATAAAGTTATAAATCCAGAGTACAGACCTTTAGATGAAGATTATGATAGGTATATAACGATCAAAAATCATTTAAGAAAAAATAAATACAACCCAAAAAAACTTTACAATGAGTCTATGTTTAATGTGGTAGATGTCGGGTTTAATTCAATATTTTTAAAAGCAAATAAAGATTTAATAGAATTACTTAAATCATTTAATTTAGAGCATAATAATTTACAAAAATTCATTTTAAAATCGGAAAATCAAATTGAGAAATTATTTGATACTAGAAAAGGAGTCTTCGTAAATTATGACATAAAAAATAGAAAAAAAATTATTGTTCCATCAATTACAAATTATTTTATATTATTTGCTGATTTAAAAAATCAACTTATTAATAAAAAAATAATTAAGAATTTAAAAAATCATAACCAAAATGAAAAATATCTATTTTCTAGTATTAAACCAAATTATGGAAAATTTGAGGAAAAACGCTACTGGAGAGGTCCAGTTTGGATAAATTGCAACTGGATTATCTATCAAGGTTTAAAGAATAAAGATAAGAAATTTGCTAATAAAATTAAAGAAAACACAATTACTTTAATTAAAAAAAACGGCTTCTATGAATACTACAGTTTTAAAACTGGAGAAGCATTTGGGGCAAATAATTTTTCATGGACTGCGTCTTTATTTTTGGATTTAATATTTGATAAAAATAGAACTAATTGAAATCAAAATATTAATTTATTAAATTATTTTAATACTGAACAAATATAAATTCTTTTGATTTTTGTAAGAATATAAATTTAAAGTGACTAATGTGATCAA
>CACMYE010000048.1 GCA_902617825.1 uncultured Pelagibacteraceae bacterium
AGGGCATGGTCTGGATTACAAAACCACTAAATTACTCTCAAAAATAAAAGAAATTCATGAGTATAATATTGGTCATTTCATAATAGGGGAGTCTGTATTTCACGGTTTGTCAAAAGTAATTAAAAATTTTAAAAAATTATTGAAATAATATGAAAATTCTTGGGATTGGGGTCGACATCATTGATAACAAAAGAATCAAAGAGTCAATTAAGAACAATAAATTTAAAAGACGAATTTATAGCAATAATGAACTCAAATTATCAAAAAAAACTAAGAATAAAGTCGCTTTTTTTTCGAAGAGATTTGCGGCAAAAGAAGCTTTTTCTAAAGCATTAGGCACTGGTTTTTCATCAAATTTAAACTTTAAAGACATTGAAATTACAAATGATAAAAAAGGTATGCCTAGATATGTTGATAATAAAAAAATTATAAAAATTGTGCAAAAAAAATATAAAATTAAAAAGTTTAATTCTTTTCTGTCAATTTCAGATGAAAAAGATTATTCAACAGCCTTTGCAATAATTCAATCCATATGAAGCTAGATAAAAATTTTTTTTCTGAAAATTTAAAAACTTTATTTTATGCTTTATTAATTGCTATAGTAATTAGATCTATTTTAATTCAACCATTTTATATTCCCTCATCATCAATGGAGCCAACATTGCTGGTAGGCGATAGGTTGTTTGTTACAAAATATTCCTACGGCTATAGTAAGCATTCTTTTCCTTTTAGCCCCCCGATACTCAATAAAAGAGTAATGTTCAATAGCCCAAAACGTGGAGATGTAGCTGTTTTCAAAACACCAGCAGATAATAGAACAGATTATATAAAAAGACTTATTGGTCTACCAGGCGATAAGATTCAATTTATTGAATCTAACCTTTATTTAAATAACAGTGAAATATTAAAGTCAAAAACTCCAAGTAAAAGTAATATTTATTGTGGAAATGAAATTATTGATGTTATTAAATTTGAAGAAAAATTACCAAATGGAAAAAAATTTCACACTGTCTACTTAAAAGAAAACCCTTACCAGAATTCAGATATCTTTACTGTCCCTGATAACCATTATTTTTTTTTAGGTGACAATAGAGATTGTTCTAAAGACAGTAGATATTTGACTAGCGTTGGTTATGTTCATAAAGACAATTTAGTTGGTAAAGCTCAATTTATTTTTTTTTCATCAGATAGAAAAGTGGGTAGTATTTTTGAATTTTGGAAATGGCATAAATCAATTAGATTTAATAGAACATTCAATAAAATTAATTGATGAAAATAAACTATCAAAAATTAGAAAAAAAAATAAACATAAAATTTAAAAATAATAATTTGTTAATTCAATCATTAACCCACAAAAGTTTTAACCCAAACGAAAATAATGAAAAGATTGAATTTTTAGGAGATAGAGTACTTGGCTTAGTTATCGCTCAAAAACTTTTAAAAATCTACCCTAATGAAAAAGAAGGTATACTTGATAAAAAATTTGCATCATTAGTAAATAAAAAAACATGTTTAGAAGTTGCAAAAAAAATTGAATTAGAAAAATATATAAAAACTTTCAACCCTAAAAATAAAATTATCAAAATTGAAGACAAAATTATTTCAGATAGTTGTGAGGCATTAATGGGGGCTATTTATATAGATAAAGGATTAAATATAGCTGAAAAAATTATCTTAAAACTTTGGGGTAGTCATATTAAAAAAAGTGTTGTTACTCAAATAGATGCAAAAACAAAACTTCAAGAACTAGCTTTAAAAAAATTTAAAAAATTACCAACCTATAAAATTATTTCTAATACAGGTCCACGTCATAAACCTATTTTTAAAGTGGGTGTTAAGCTTCCTAATACGAAATTCTTTATATCTTTGGGTAAATCAAAGAAAGATGCTGAACAAAATGCTGCTATCGAATGTCTAAAAAATATAAATTGAAAAAAATATGAATTGGATTGATCAAGGTTTTTTAGTTAGCAAAAGCAGGTATAGTGAAAACTCTATAATTGCTGAGTTATATACTTTGGATAGAGGTAAGGTTTCAGGCATTATATTTGGAGGAACATCTAAAAAAATTAAAAATTATCTTCAAGTGGGCAATAAACTCCATGTTAATTATAGCTCAAAAAACGATAATAGAATGGGTTATTTAAAAATTGAAATTTTAAATGCTTATAGTCCATTTTATTTTGATCATAAACAAAAGCTTTCTTGTATTACCTCAGCAATGAACCTAATAAAAATATTAACAGCCGAAGCACAGGCAAATAAAAAAGTTTACTTTCTTATAGAAGATCTTTTTAATTTCTTAAATGACCAATACTGGCTTAAAAAATATATTTTCTGGGAATTAGAGTTACTAAAATTGTTAGGTTACGATCTCGAGCTAGAAAATTTGGTTGAAAAAAACTTAGAAGATAACAAAACTGTTTATTTTGCAACTTCTTATACTGAAAAGAAATATGTCCCTAACTTTCTTATCGAGAAAGATTTAGAAGTAACAGATATTAATATTTTATTAAGTGGATTGAAATTGGTTGGAGATTATTTAGATAAAACAATCTTAAAACCAAATAATTTAAATTATCCTAATAGTAGAGTAATTTTTTTAAATTCTTTGAAATAATTATTCTAAAATTTTGTCTATTTTATCAGCGTAATATGAAACAATAGCGTTTGCTCCTGCACGTTTAAAAGAAACTAAACTTTCATAAACTGCATTTTTTTGTATTAGTTTTTTATTAATAGCAGTTTCCAAAAAACTATATTCACCAGATACTTGGTATGCTAAAACTGGAATTCTAAACTTTTCTTTTATTGACTTAATTATATCTAAGTATGGCATACCTGGTTTAACCATAACCATATCTGCACCTTCCTTTATATCCAAAGCAACTTCACGCATAGATTCATCACTATTTCTAAAGTCCATTTGATATGTTTTTTTATCACCTTTAAGTGAATTTTTAGAACCAACCGCATCTCTAAAAGGTCCATAAAAACTAGAGGCATACTTTGCAGCATAGGATAAAATTTGTGTATTTTTAAAATTGGAATTATCAAGTGCACTTCTTATTTTTCCTATTCTTCCATCCATCATGTCTGAAGGTGCAAGAACATCACATCCCATTTCAGCCTGTAATAGAGATTGATTTATTAGCACTTCAATCGTTTCATCATTAATTATTTGATTAGACTTTATTAATCCATCATGACCATGTGATGTATAAGGATCTAGCGCAACATCACACATAATTCCAATTTGGTTTTTGTATCTTTTTTTAATTTCTATTATGGCCCTACAAACTAAATTATTTTCATTTAATGACTCAGTACCCAAATCATTTTTTAAAGTATTTTTCGTTTTAGGAAAAAGAGCAACCATAGGAATACCTTTTTTAATTGCTTTATCTACTATTTGCGCAACTCTATTTATTGTGTATCTAAAAACCCCTGGCATTGTAGATATTGATTCTTTTTTATTTGAACCATCTATTAAG
>CACMYE010000049.1 GCA_902617825.1 uncultured Pelagibacteraceae bacterium
CTTTACCTTGTGGCATATCATATTCAATTTCACCCTCGTATCGATCACCATTTTCAAAAAAAACCTCACCCAACTCAATTTTCACAGCATTTTTTTTTGCTTTTCCTTTAATAATAATTTTTTTAATAAAGCTTTGATCAGAATAACCAATCAAATATGCATTATAAACTTCGCCTCTCAAAAGAGATCCATCATCAAATATACCTTTTACATAACCCATTACTTTATTGTTTTTGAAATCTTCCTCATTTTTGTAATACAATTCTTCACCTTCACCAGATAGAAACTCATCACAGATATTTTTCTTTTCATCATATCGATATTTGCCAATTTCTTTTTTTTATTTTGTAGGCCCTTTCCTTGTCCCAATCGTGCCAAAAGATTGTTTCACTTCCTTCAACAAGAAACCCTTTTTGCCAAAGACCTTCTTTTATACACCTTACTTTATCACCCCAATAAGTTGTATTAATACCTTTGCCATGTGGTAATCCTTTTTCATCAACAGGACCCTTGTAATCTTGTTTTACATGTTTATCGGTCATCACTCCAACCTAGTTATTTTTTCGTCCAATTTATCATTTAATATCATTCTATCTCACTTAACCATTTAGGCCAAGATCTTGAATTGATATCTCTTTTAAGTTTAAATTCTTTAATAATAATCCTCATTATTTCAGATTTTTTATAACCTTCTTTATAAAGTTCTTTTGCTCTTTTGATTTTATTATTTTTTAGTTTCTGGATTTGAGGATTGTACTGAATTAAGTTGGACTTATCTCCACCTGAATTACCTAGTGCATTCTTATTTCCAATCATTCCTTTTGCTCTCTTTTCTTTAAGTGTTTTAGTAAGTTTTTTTCTATTCCTAAGTGCTTCTTCAGCTTTAATTTTATTAGGGAAAATTTGTAGCCCCCTAAACTCTTTAGGTATATTGCTGTTAGGTGTTTGAGGTGATGAGAATAATATTTTGTATTGACCATTTAAATTATTTTTATCAACTGGTCTAATTTTATTATGATTACTCATTTAGAATATAAATTATTCTTTTGCATTTTGATTTGATCTGATTGTATCTCCTAGTTTTTTCTTCTCATTATACCATCTGCAATTATCACAATCTTTTCCTGATTGTGGATATTTATCAGAATCTAAACATGATTTTAAATCTACAAGGATATCCTCAATATAATCTGTTTTAAGCTTGTAAGGTAACAAAGTAGTTTTAAAATTTACTTTTTTATCAAAAGACATCTGATTTTGGTCGGCAGCATTACAAATTAACCAATAGCCTGTATCATGCACTTTGAAATTATTAAGTTGCAAAAGATATGCATAAAAATCCAACTGTCTTAAATATCCTTTATGATAATGTTTTGATGATGTTGTGTAATCTTCAAGGTTTTTGTTAGATGTTGCTTTGTAATCTAAAACAACAATTTCATCAGTATCTTTGTTAAGCCACAAATCATCTAAAGCACCATAAATCTCAATACCAGTTTTTTTAGATGTTGCTCTTACACCACTAAAGTTATGTCTATATTTTCTTAATGTTTCTTCATCCAGCCCGTTATAAGGAACAAAATTTAATTTATATTCTTCAAAAATAGGGTGCGGTTTCCCTTTTGCTCTAAGCTCATCAAATTCTTCTTTTAATAAAGCATCCACTCTTGAATTGATTGGAAATCCTGGTGTACTTGGTGCTTTAATTTTGTGTTTTTCTAAAAGATAAAAGCAAAGAGGGCATTTAATAAAACTATCCCATTTAGATCTACTAATTTTCATTTTTCCTCCATTTAAGATTATCATTAAATATATTGATTAGGAAATTTATCATTTTTTATACCTCGCAATTTGTCTATAGCATTGTGGTTTAACTGAAGATTTACCAATAATTTTCACCTCATCATTTTTGTAATAATAAACCCAATAATAATGTTGGTTATTTTCTTCATCAAAAATTTCTTCAATTCTAATTTCAGTTATTTTATCCATTAGTGATAAGTCCTTTCTTTCTTCAAATACTCAAAATATAATTTAAAGATAGCGAGCCTTACTTTTCTCATCACACTATCCCATTCTTCCTCAGAATTACTTGATAACCAGGGGAGATCTTTTTGTTTTAGTTTAAAAACTTCAATAAATACTTGATCTACAGATTGAAGTAGATGATTAACATCCTTTTCGCCCTGAACAGCGATTAGATTAATAAGTTTATCGTGATCGGATAACTTTGATATTTTCTTGTTTTTCATATTTACCCTCCTGAACGTGAAGCTCAAAAAAGATAAATCTGTCTATTTTACTGACCATATATATTTTACCATTTAAAAACTTTCGTTCTTAATTGTTAGTTTTTAGGTAAAATAATTTAAAGATTTGGTACACCTATTCCCGTTAAGTCTCAGATAAAACAATTTGTTTTACCTCTTAAAAGGTCGGCAATGCACTGAAGGCAGGAAATATACACTTAGTCAGTAAAGTTCATGTATATATCTTGCCTTCAACAAACAATTAAACCTTACCTAAAACATAACTTATACTTAAAATAGACAAATTCAATGATTAATTTCTTCAAATTAAGATTCATGCTTGAAGCAATTAAGGAATTAATATGATTACACCGTTTCACATAATAGCAGCCACACCAATAAAGCTCATATTTCCAAAACAATTTAGTTTGTTGTGGTTTTCAATTGTTAATATACTGATAGATATTGAGGTTGTTTATTACTTTTTAACAACTGGTTATCCTAGTCATAAATTTTTTCACAGTGTTTTAGGCGTATCAATTATTGGTTTTAGTTGTTTTGTGATTTCTATTTTACTTAAACAAAAAAAGTTACCGAGTTTTTTAGGATGTATCATTGGAGCGTATTCCCATCATGCTATAGATTATTTTTGGTATGATTGGAGTACACATGGTATTTATTAAAGAATTATGATTATCTAAATAAGCTTATAAAATGAAAAAAATTTATCTATTATTCTTTTTAATTTTTTCTTTTAGTCTTAAAGCTGAGATATTTCCAATTGACCCAAATATTAAATATGGAAAATTAGAAAATGGTTTAACTTACTATATTAGAGAAAACCAAACTCCACAGGACAAAGTTAATATAAAACTTTTGATTAATACAGGTTCCATTATGGAGGAGGACAGACAACAAGGTCTAGCTCATTTGTTAGAGCATATGGCTTTTAATGGCTCTGAAAATTTTCCTAAAAGAAAAATTGATGAATATCTAACATCAATTGGTCTTAACCTTGGCTCAGATTATAATGCTTCTGCAGGCCATTTAACAACTAATTATAGATTTACAGTTCCTACAAAAAATCCTGAACATGTCGAAACCGTAA
>CACMYE010000050.1 GCA_902617825.1 uncultured Pelagibacteraceae bacterium
TAAACTTGATTATGATAGGAATTAAAAAATTTTTGATTAAATTTTCGAAAATGCATATATTTGGCCAAATTTTTAAAATAAATATAAAATGAATTTTATAGTTGTTATACCTGCTCGTTATAAATCAAAGAGGTTGCCTGGAAAACCAATCGTTAATATTGGCAAATTACCTATGATTGTGCGAACTTATAATCAATGTAACAAAGTTGTAAACCAAAATAAAATTTTTGTAGCCACAGATAATTTCAAAATTAAGAAAGTATGCGATAAATATAACATTAAAACAATAATGACTTCTACCAATTGCTTAACTGGAACAGATAGAGTTGCAGAGGTTGCAAAAAAAATTAAGTGCGATTTTTATATTAATGTTCAAGGTGATGAACCGTTCTTTTATCCAAATGATCTTAAAAAATTAATTAAAGAAGCTTTGAAAAATCCAAAGCAAATTATTAATGGTTATTCAGAAATTAAAGATAAAAAACTGTTTTATAATTCGTCTATTCCAAAAGTTGTTTTTGATAATCAAAAATACTTATTATATATGTCACGAGGACCAATACCCTCAAGTAAAGAAATGAGACTTAAAAAAGGATGGAGACAAATATGTGCTTATTCCTTCCCGCGAGAAGCCCTAAAAAATTTTAATAAACAAAAAGTCAAATCAAAATTAGAGGCGATAGAAGACATTGAAATTTTAAGATTTATTGAAAATGGTTATAAAGTCAAAATGATAAAAATGTCTAATAAATCTCTCGCTGTTGATAACAAAGAAGATTTAGCAAAAGCAAAAATTTACTTAAAGTACAAAAAACTTTAACTTATATATTATAAATTTTAAATAATACCTTTATTTGATTTTCTTATATTAAAATACTCATCAATTTGTTGTTCGGTAATTTTTTTTAATAGATTTTTATTATTTAAATAAGCATCATACCAATTTAAAGTAAGAAAAATTGTCTTTTCAAAATTAAAACGTGGTTTCCATTGAATAATTTTTTTTGCTTTCCTGTTATTAAGTGTTAATAAAATAGTCTCTTTAAGTTCTTTATTATTTGAAATCTTTATTTTCAATTTTGGATATTTTTTTCTCACGATATTTAATATATCATTAACAGAATGAATGTTTGATTTATCAGGACCTATATTTAGAGAGGTTCCATTTAATTTTTTATTTTGCTTGAGTTGAACACCACAAATAAGATAAGCAAAAATTGGATCAAGTACATGTTGCCATGGTCTTATTGCATGAGGCATTCTGACTAAAAGTGTTTTTTTATTTTGAATAGCTCTAAATATATCAGGTAAAATTCTGTGGTCAGAAAAATCGCCTCCGCCTATTACGTTGCCTGCTCTTACAGTGCATATTTTAATATTTTTTTTAAACTTGAAATAAGAATTAAAATAAGTGTTAAATATTACTTCAACAGATGCTTTGGAGCCACTATAGGGATCATTTCCACCTAAAATGTCGTTTTCTGAATACATCAATTTTTTTTTGTTTTCCAAATAACATTTATCACTTGTAATAATTACTAAATTGCAATTTTTTTTATAACCTCTCATAATTTCAAATAAATTTAGCGAGGAAATGAGATTACCGTGTATTGTATCATATGGGTAATCATAAGATTTATTAACTAAAGCTTGAGCAGCTAGATGAAAAATATAATCTGGATTAACAGTGTTGATTACTTCAGTGGTTTTTTTAAGATTTTTTAGATCAAATATAAAATTTTTTTTAAGAGTTTTTTTTACATTTAAAAGATTGAAGAAAGTTGAGTTTTTATAGTCTTTTGAAATTCCATAAACATGAGCTCCAAATTTACTCAACAAGTAAGCTAACCAAGAACCTTTGAAGCCTGTATGGCCAGTAATTAAAATTTTTTTTCCTCTATAGAAACTATTAAACTTATATAAATTCAGATACATTAAATTGATAACTAACTTTATTAAAAATATAAATCAACAAAAACTAATTTTAAATTTAAAAATACTCAATTTTTTATAATTTTGATTAAAACTTTGTTTCAACAAGTTTGCTTATTTCTTTAAACATTTTATTTATTTTAAAATTTGAATTGTAAATATATTTTTTAATTAGTTTAATTTCATTTTTTTTAAAATCTTTAAAACTTTTACCGTTCAGTTCTTTAAAATGAATAATTCTATTTTTTAATCCAATATCATTTAATAATCCCTCTGATTTGTGACTATTTACAGCTAATTTAATAAAATAGAAAGGTGTAAGAGTTTGCAAAGCAAAACACATTGAATGAAACCTTCCACAAATTAAAAGCTTTGATTTTTCTATGTGTTTTAAGTAATCATTAAGCTTATGTGTAAAATATAACTTTACATAATAATTATATTTTATTTTAATTTTGAATTTAAAAAGAATTAAAACAAATATTTTAATAATATTATATTTAACAAAAGAGATTATTTTTAAAAAATTTAAAGAATTTAATTTCAAATCTCTCCTTATTGTTAAAAATTTAAAATTATTCTTTTTTGAAAATTCATAAAATTTTTCTGAGATAGAGTCATTATAACAATCTGTAATTGAGTTTTTTTCTATATTTTTTTTTTTTATTTTTGATTTCGAAAACTTATAAAAAGTTAAATCTGGAACAACTTTTGATTTAATTTTATATTTCAATAGATATTTTTTATCCAAATTACTTCGAACATATATTAAATCAAAAAGTTTTAAATTTTTCATTATAAAATGGTTATTTTTATAAATAGTTGAATTGATCAATACTAAAGGTAACTGATGATACTTTTTGAGATAAATTAAATCTTTTATGATATTTTTAGCTCTTTCTTGAGAATTGTTTAAAGTTCCCTCACCGTTAAATAAAACTAAGTTTATATATTTTAATTTCTTAATTATATTTTTATTTCCAATAAGAGTTTTACCTGAAAAAATTCTAAATATTTTATCAAAATTAAATTTAAATAATATTTTATTAATATTTTTCATAACTAAATCGCAACCATGATGACATTCAGATGAAGTGTCGTTAATTATTAATACTTTTTTCATTATTATCTATGTGTTATAGAAAATATTTGTATTTGTTATAATAAATTTAAACATATTCAATCATTGAAAATAAATTTTAAAAATACTGGTCTAAAAATCATAATCAATAATAAAAAATATAATTTTAATTTAGAAAAAGAGATAGATATTAAAAAAACTAGAAAAATATATAACGACTTAGTTTCAAAAATTAGTTTATCTAATTATAAAC
>CACMYE010000051.1 GCA_902617825.1 uncultured Pelagibacteraceae bacterium
ATGACCAGGCTGTAAAATATGAACATAGCATTGAGAAAATTGAAAAAAAAAATGATCAAATAAATTTAACTTTTAATAACAATCAAAATTTTATTTGTGACGATCTAATTATTTCTGATGGTATTTTTTCTAAAGGAAAATCCTTAATTTCTAATAATCAAATTCAACCAACTTATAATAATTGTATTGCAATTAGAGGTAAAATCCCTCGGGCTAACCTAAATAATTTAAATGAAAAGAACATTTCTTTATTTGTGGGTCCAGATTTTCATTATGTTATTTATCCAATTGATAACAGTACAGGAGAATTCAATTTTATTGGTGTTTTAAAGCATCAATTAACTGCAAATGAGCTTAAAAACTATAGTCTTTTTGAGGAAAAAGCTTTTATTGAGGGAATTAAAAATAAATTACAAAATAAAATTTCTTCTTCAATTTTAAGTAACATAAATAATATCAAGTGCTTCCCAGTTTTTGTTAGTAAAGATTTTCATAAATCAGTTGAAAATATTCATCTTGTTGGAGATGCCTTTTTTGCCTTTCCACCTTCTTTTGCGCAAGGAGCCTCACAATCTATTGAAGGTGCATCAGAACTATTTGAAAGCATCATACGTAGCAAAACTGATTATTATATTAACAGAGTTTCAAGAGTAAAAATGATTAATAATAGATCAAAACTAAATCAATTTGCTTTTCATGTATCAAATCCAATTATTGTGTTCTTTAGGAATATGGGATTAAAAATATTAACTAAGAACAAAAAATTCTTAGAAAATTATTTAGGAAAAATTTACAATAATTAATTTTTTGAGATTAATCTTTGTCTCAAGTAGTCTATTGGATATATTCTGCCATTAATATCACAATGCCAATATGTCCATCCATTACAACTTTCAGCACCTAAAATAGTAGCTGCAACTTTATGAATAGAACCTTCAGATTGGTTATGCTTAATACTTCCATCTGCTAAAATTTTTGCAGTAATTTTTTTCTTATTGTCAAAAATGTTAGTACCTGGCTTAATTATCCCAAGCTCTACTAATGATCCAAATGGTATTCTAGGTTTTGATCTATTATTTTTAAGAGTATCGAGTAAATCATCTTCAATAGGACTTGTATTTTTTATTCTTTGTTGTGCAGCTTTGAAATAATTTTTTTCTTTTTCTATACCAAAATAATTTCTTCCAAGTTTTTTCGCAACTGTTGCTGTTGTTCCTGAACCTAAAAAAGGATCTAAAATCATGTCATCTTTATTCGTAGATGCTAATAAAACCCTATGAAGTAAAGCCTCTGGTTTTTGAGTTGAATGTACTTTTTTGCCGTTTTTCTTCAATCTTTCTGCACCACTACAAATTGGAAGATTCCAGTTTGATCTCATTTGTAAATCATCATTCAAACATTTTAGTGATTGATAATTAAATGTATATTTTGATTTTTCACTTTTAGATGCCCAAATCAAAGTTTCATGAGCGTTGGTAAATCGTGTTCCTCTAAAATTAGGCATTGGATTATTTTTATTCCAAATAACGTCGTTTAAAATCCAAAATCCTAAATTTTGAATTGCAGTTCCTACTCTAAAAATATTGTGATAACTTCCAATAACCCAAATTGCTCCATCTTTTTTTAAAATTCTTTTACATTCTGATAACCACTCATATGTAAACTCATCGTATTTTTTAAAATTTTCGAAATGATCCCATTTGTCATTTACAGCGTCTACTTTAGTTCTGTTTGGCCTGACTAATTCACTTTTTAATTGAAGATTGTATGGAGGGTCTGCAAAAATCAAATCAAAAGTTTCACGTGGAATTTTTTTTAATTCTTCTAGGCTATCTCCATTAATAATTTTATTTTTGAAATCAGTTTTCATTTTTAAAAAATAATTAGACTCCAAATGGATTCTATGGTCAACCTGAGATTGAAATATTTAGACTCGATTTGTGTGGCTAAAATTTAAGATAACTAGATATTGTGTTTCTTAAGTTTTGATATTGGTGAGAAAGTTTTTCTATGATGTTTGTTAACACCAAGCTTTTTTATTGCCTTTAAATGCTGGTTAGTTCCATAACCAAAATTTTGATCCCAATGATATCCTTTGTTCTTCTTTGCTAAAGTTTTTATAAAATTATCTCTTGTTACTTTAGCGATAATGGATGCTGCTGAAATGGAGGGTATTTTTTGGTCACCTTTTACTATTGCCCTTAAGTTGTAATTTTTTAAATCTGGTATTTTATTTCCATCAATTAAAATTTGTGAAGGTTTTTTTTTGAGTTTTTTTATTGCTCTTTTCATGGCAAGCAAGCTCGCTTGAAGAATATTTATTTTATCTATTTCTTTAACAGATGCTCTACCAGTAGCCCAAATAGAATTTTTTTTGATGTAATTAAATAAAATTTCCCTTTTTTCCTTTGTTAGTGTCTTAGAGTCTTTGAGTATCTTATAATTAACTGATCTATTTAAAATAACAGCTGCCGCATAAACTGGTCCAATTAAACTGCCTCTGCCAACTTCGTCTACACCTGCGATTATTTTCATTAAACTTTTAAATTTAAGTCTTTTATTTTCAATCTTATTTTTTTTAAATCCTCCCATGAGTATTTCTTATTCTCTGGAAATCTTATTAAGTATGATGGATTGAAGGTTATCATCAAAGGATAGGTTCGACCATTTAGTATGACCTCTTTCCATTTTCCTCTTTCACTCGAAATTTTACCGTTAATCCCTGCAACAGCTTCCATTGCTGTACTCCCCATTAAAATAACAATTTTGGGATCTATTATTGATATATGTTCCTTTAAAAATACAGAGTATCTTTTGATCTCTACTGATGTTGGTTTTCTGTCTTCTGGAGGTCTGAAATTTATTGAATAACTACAATATATACTTTTTCGTTTAATATTGATCGCAAGCAGCATTTTATCAAGCAGCTCTCCAACTTCGCCCATAAAGGTGCTAGCATTACTGTCTTCTTCTAAACTCGGGGCTTCACCAATTAACATTATAGGACTGTTAATGTTTCCATCCCCAAGAATTAAATTCCTCGAATTTTCTCTCAATTTACAATTCTCAATTGAATTGATTTGCTTTTTTAGGTTTAGCAAT
>CACMYE010000052.1 GCA_902617825.1 uncultured Pelagibacteraceae bacterium
GGCAAGCTGTAACTGATATTATTAGTTTTAAGTTATTTATTTCAAAAAAATCAGAAAAAATACTGATTAAATTACTTGATTTTTATAATAACAAAACTTTGCCAACCTTACCTGTTGGGGCAAATATTCTTATGTCAAAGTACAATATCCCTGAAGGCAAAGTTTTAGGAAACAAATTGAAGATGATAGAAGAAATTTGGGTTAAAAACGGTTTTCAAATCTCAGATAAACAAGTTCAAAAAATTGCTAAAAGTTAAATATATTTTACGTCTTTAATCTCAAAATTTTTCACTCCTGATGGAGTAGTTATTTCAACTAGATCGTTTTTATTTTTACCAATTAAGCCTTTACTGATAGGAGATTGAAAAAAAATTAATTTTTGTTTTAAATCAGCTTCATCTTTACCAACAATTTTATAATTTATTTTTTCCCCTGTATCTAAATCTTCAAGATAAACCGTAGAACCAAAAATCACTTTACCGTCATTATTTAATTTAGTTACATCAATTACGTTTGCTCGTGCAATTATGTCATTAATTTCTGTTATTCTTCCTTCACTATGTGAGGTCTTTTTTTTTCTTTTAAATAAATTAATTCCTCTTTTAACTTATTCAGACCATTTAGTGTAATTGGTTCTTTATCCATTTTTTATTTCCATTTTGCAATTGGAGGTAAAGACATTAGTATTCCCTCTACATTACCACTAGTTTGAAGTCCAAATTTTGTTCCTCTATCATACAGCAAGTTAAACTCTGCATAACGACCTCTTTTAATATACTGTTTCTCTTTTTCTTTTAAAGTCCATTTTTTTGAGATTTTTTTTCTTATAATATTATTAAATAACATTTGAAATGTTACACCCACATCCCTTACAAATTTAAAATCTTTTTTAAAGTTATCTTTTTTGTAATCAAAAAAAATACCACCTATTCCTCTTGCCTCATTTCTATGTGGTAAATAAAAATATTCATCGCACCATTTTTTGTATTTGGAATAATATTTTTTATCATGTTGGTCACACATAAGTTTTAATTTTTTATGAAAATTATTTTTTTCATTTTTATCTTTAATAGCTGGAGTAACATCCATGCCACCTCCAAACCAATTTTTTTTTGTACAAATGAACCTCGTATTAAAATGCATTGCCGGAATATGAGGATTTTGCATATGCATTACAATTGATATGCCTGATGCCCAAAAACTTGGATCTTTTTCAGCACCTAGAATATTTTTTTGAAATTTTTTAGGAAATTTTCCATACACTTTTGAGTAATTTACACCCACTTTTTCAAATATTTTTCCATTGCTTAAAATTCTGTATTCTCCTCCTCCCTCATCTTTTTTAGTATTTCTTTTCCATGAAGTAGATTTAAATTTAAATTTGTTACTCTCAAGCTTTACAATGTCATTGCAAATTGCATTTTGTAATAGTTTAAACCAATTACTTGTTAGATCTTTTTTAATATCTATGTCCATTTAAATTAATTTAATTTGTCTTAAACTTTCTGCCAACACTATAGCGACAGATGAGGCAATATTTAGTGATCTTACTTTATCATTCATTGGGATCTTTAATCTATATTTGATTAGTTTGTAAACCTTTTCAGGAACACCTGCACTTTCACGACCAAATAAAATTGTATCATCTGATTTAAACTTAAATTCAGTATAAGATATGGATCCCTTAGTTGTCATTAAAACAATCCTCTGATTCTGCTTTTTTTCAAAAAATTTTTCAGAGCTTTGATAAAATTCGATCTGTTCAAGGTCCATGTAGTCCATTACAACTCTCTTAAACCTTTTATCTGACAGTAGAAAACCACATGGTTCTATAATTTCTAGTTTTGCACCTAAACAAGCACAAGTTCTTATTATTGCTGCAGTATTTTGTGGAATATCAGGCTCATATAATGCAATTTTTGGCCCTGAAATAGCTAAATTCTGTGTCATTCTATCAGTAGTAAAAATAATATTTTATATTATATGAATTCGTATATTAAGTAATTTAAACCGAAAACAGACAATATAAACAGTTACTAATCGTGTCAGACAAAAAACCAAAAAGAAGAGATTTCTTATTTACAGCTTCATATGCTGTTGGAGCTGTTGGAGTTGCAGCAGTTGTTTGGCCATTAGTGGACCAAATGAATCCTGATGCATCAGTAAAAGCATTGGCAAGTACAGAAGTCGATATTAGCTCTTTAACACCAGGCAATACAATAACTGTGCTTTGGAGAGGAAAACCAGTTTTTATAAGAAGACGAACTCAGGAAGAAATAGCTGAAGCAAGATCTGTTAAAATGGAGGATTTAATACACCCAGAAAAAGATGAAGATAGAGCAAAAAATCCTGAATGGTTAGTAATGCTTGGTGTATGCACTCACCTTGGATGTGTTCCTTTAAATGATAAAGGAGATTATAATGGATGGTTTTGTCCTTGTCATGGTTCACACTATGATACATCTGGAAGAATTAGAAAAGGTCCAGCGCCATGGAACATGGAAATTCCAAAATATGAATTTGTTAACACTAACACAATTAAAATTGGATAAACTATATGAGTGATCACGAATACACACCTAAATCAAAAGCTGGAAAATGGTTTAATGATAGATTGCCATTACTTACTTTAGCAAATCACTTAACCGATTATCCAACTCCAAAAAACTTAAACTACTGGTGGACATTTGGTGGTATTTTAACATTCTGCTTAATAACTCAAATTGTAACAGGCTTAACTTTAGCAATGCATTATATCGCTCATGCCGATATGGCATTTGAAAGTGTTGAGCACATTATGAGAGATGTTAACTATGGTTGGTTAATTAGGTATATTCACGCGAATGGTGCCTCTATGTTTTTCTTAGCAGTTTACATTCATATTTTTAGATCATTGTTTTATGGATCATATAAATCTCCAAGAGAAATCATTTGGATAATTGGAATAATTATTTACTTATTGATGATGGCTGCTGCTTTCATGGGTTATGTTTTACCATGGGGACAAATGAGTTTCTGGGGAGCAACAGTAATAACAAATTTATTCAGCGCAATACCACT
>CACMYE010000053.1 GCA_902617825.1 uncultured Pelagibacteraceae bacterium
CAATCCCCCCAGTTTATCATCTAAATCTCTAAGTCCAGTTGGAACACCAACAATTCCTTCTTCATTTTTATAAGCAGCAGATGCCATTTCAATGGTTTGCTTCATTGCTTCATCAAACTTTACTAAGGAAGAGTTGAAAGATCCTTTTTCTGCTAAATCAAATAATAATCTTTCTGAACTTTCTATGATAGTTTGTCCATTGGTATCAAGATCATTCAATTTTGCACTATCAATAGTTTGCTCAGAGATTTTTATTAATTCTCTTCGGACGAACATATCATAAATAATTTTAGAATACTCCACGGCTTGTCTAACAGATGTAGCAAATTTAGTAATCTTAACTAAGTACTCTGGAACATTTAAATCATCTTTTTCATCTTTAAAATAATTCTTTAATGTAATTGGGTTTGCTAGCATTCCTTTATAAATTAAACTTTCGATTGCTTCAAAAATCTTTTTGTGCATTGGATCATAAAAATTAATACTGGAAACTATTGTACTTATCTCATCAAATATATCATTACTAACAAGAATAGATCCTATTGCTGCCTGTTCAGCTTCGATGTTGTTTGGCAGTTCTTTGAATTGGTTATTAACAAGGCTTAAATTATTTTCCATATTTATAATTTATATAAAAAAAATATTTATAAAATTCTTAATTATTGCTGGGGAAAAAAATGTATAATTATTGAATTGTTTCTGCAGAGGAAACATTTATAGAGATTTCTGCGTCAACTTCTGAGTGTAGAGAAATCTTAACCTTAAACCTTCCTAAAGCTTTTATCTCCTCAACAGGTTGTATCATTAAAGGCTTGATTTCTATATTATTTTCGTTGAGGATAAGTTTAGAAATTTCAGTTGGCTTAACTGAACCATATAATTCTTTATTTTCTGTACTTAATTTTTTAACAGAATATTCTTTTCCATTAATTTGCTCAGCTATTAGAGAAGCCTCTTTTTTCTTTTCATTATCTTTTTTGGATAAAACGGTTTTTATTTTTTCAACCTCTTTAATATTTTCTTTTGAGGCGTAAAGAGCCTTTTTATTAGCTATAAGATAGTTTCTTGCAAAACCTCTTTTAACTTCTATTACCTCACCAATAGATCCAATTCTTTTAACATTTTCTAATAAAATTACTTTCATTTATATTAACGCTAGATTTCTAGCTCTTTTAATTGATAAAGATAATTCTCTTTGCTTTTTTTGAGAAACATTAGTTATTCTTGACGGTAAAATTTTCCCATTTTCAGACATATACTTTTTTAATAATTTAATATTCTTATAATCAACTTGAGGAGCACCCTTTTCTGAAAGTGGACAATTTTTTTTAAATTTATATTTATTTGGTTGAAAAATACTTAATTTTGCAAAATTACTTTGTTTTCCTTTTTTATTTCCGTTTTGTCTTTTAGGCATTAATTTTTAATTTTCTCTTTTTTTTCACTATCTTCTTTTTTACCAAAGTAAATTGTATCTAAATCAAACTTTTTTACCCTTATTGTTAAATACCTTAACAATTTTTTATCTATTGATTCATTCTTTTCTAAATCATCAATAACTTTTCCATCACCTTTAATTTTAAAATGAATATAGCTACCTTTTCTATTTTTCTTTATTAAATATGACAGATTTAGCAAACCCCAGTTTTCAGTCTTTACTACTTCTCCGTCATTTTTTTCAATAATTTTGTAATATTTTTCAGTTAATTGCTTTAATTCACTTGGTGAAGTGTCTTGTCTAGCAATAATAGTATGTTCGTATAAATTCATTTAAGTTCTTTAATAAAAAATGAGGATATACTATTATAAAAGTTCAATTACAATAGTTAAAAAGGCAAATTAATTAGTTTTTTTATATGTTTTCGGTAATTTTCCCTGGCCAAGGTTCCCAAATGGTGGGAATGGGAAAGGAGTTATATGATAAATTTGATATTGTTAAAAACTTGTTTAAGCAAGCAGATGAAACACTAAATTTTTCTATTTCTAAGTTAATTTTAGAAGGTCCAAAAGAGAAATTAGATTTAACAATTAATACTCAACCAGCAATATTTTTAATTAGTTATTCAACATTCAAAATAGTTAAAAAAGAATTCGACTTAGATTTAAATAAAGCTAGATATTTTGCAGGACATTCCTTAGGAGAATACTCAGCTTTATCATGTGCTGGATATTTAGATTTTTCAGAAACTTTAAAAATTTTAAGAACTAGAGGAGAAGCTATGCAAAACTCAGTTCCAAAAGGGCAAGGAGGTATGGTAGCAGTATTAGGCTCAAAAATTGATGTGATTGAAAAGATTCTAGCTGATCACAAAAATATATTTAATGCTCAAATTGCAAATGATAATTCTGAAGGTCAAATGGTGTTGAGTGGAAAAACACAAGACTTAGAACAATTAATTAAAATTTTAAAAGAAAATTCAATTAAAAACATTAAACTTCCAGTTAGCGCCCCTTTTCACTGTAATTTAATGAGTAATGCTACTAAAATTATGACAGAGGAGTTAAATAAATTTAACTTTAAAAATGGAAAAAATAAATTAATTTCAAATGTGACAGCTCATGAAATTAAAGATATTGATGAGCTTAAAACTCTCTTAATTCAACAAATAGAGAACAGAGTAAGATGGAGAGAAAGTATTATTAATATGATAGAAAATAATGTAAATCATTTTATAGAAATTGGGCCAGGTAGAGTGTTGTCAGGTTTGGTAAAAAGGATTAACAGAGACGTTAAAATTGATACAATAAATAGTTTAAATGATATTAATAATCTAAAGATATGACAGATTTAAAAGGTAAAAATATTATTGTTACGGGTGCTTCTGGTGGTATTGGAAATTCAATAATTGAAAAATTAAATCAAGCTGGAGCAAACATTTTAGCTTCTGGTACAAGAATTGAAAAACTAGAT
>CACMYE010000054.1 GCA_902617825.1 uncultured Pelagibacteraceae bacterium
TAACAAATCCAGAAAATACTATATTTGCAGTTAAAAGACTGATTGGAAGAAACTTTGAAGACCCGACTGTTAAAAAAGATGTGGAAGCAGCCCCTTTTAAAATAGTAAATTCGGAAAAAGGTGATGCTTGGATTGAAGCAAAAGGTGAAAAATATTCTCCTTCTCAAATATCTGCTTTTATTTTACAAAAAATGAAAGAGACTGCTGAAAAATACTTAGGTCAAGCTGTAACTAAAGCAGTTATTACTGTTCCAGCATATTTTAATGATGCTCAAAGGCAGGCAACTAAAGATGCAGGAAAAATAGCTGGATTAGAAGTTCTAAGAATTATAAATGAACCGACAGCTGCATCACTTGCTTATGGTTTAGATAAAAAGCAAAATAAAAAAATTGCTGTTTACGATTTAGGTGGAGGAACATTTGATGTTTCAATCCTTGAATTAGGAGATGGTGTGTTTGAAGTTAAATCTACTAACGGTGACACATTTTTAGGTGGTGAAGATTTCGATAATGCAGTTGTTGATTATTTGGTTTCTGAATTTAAAAAGGATAACGGTATTGATCTTAAATCTGACAAGCTGGCTTTACAGAGATTAAAAGAAGCTGCTGAAAAAGCAAAGATTGAATTATCATCTGCCGAGCAAACAGATATTAATTTACCATTTATTACAGCTGATAAAACAGGTCCTAAACACATTAATTTAAAAATGACTAGAGCAAAACTTGAAGCTTTGGTCGAGGATTTGATTGCTAGAACAATTCCACCATGCAAAACAGCTTTAAAAGATGCTGGAATGAGTGCTAGTGAGATTGATGAAGTGGTTATGGTCGGTGGCATGACTAGAATGCCGAAAGTTCTGGAGGAGGTAAAAAACTTTTTTGGGAAAGATCCAAATAAAAGTGTAAATCCAGATGAGGTTGTAGCAATGGGCGCTGCCATCCAAGCAGGTGTATTACAAGGTGATGTTAAAGATGTACTTTTATTAGATGTAACTCCTTTGTCACTTGGTATTGAAACATTAGGAGGTGTTTCAACAAAGCTGATCGATAAAAACACAACTATTCCAACTAAAAAAAGTCAGGTATTTTCAACTGCTGAAGACAATCAGCCAGCTGTGTCTATAAGAGTATTGCAAGGTGAAAGAGAAATGGCTAGCGATAATAAAGCTTTAGGTAACTTTGAACTTGTGGGTATTGCTCCTGCGCCTAGAGGAGTTCCTCAAATTGAAGTAACTTTTGATATTGATGCAAATGGTATTGTAAATGTTTCTGCAAAAGATAAAGGAACAGGTAAAGAGCAAAAAATTCAAATTCAAGCATCAGGTGGGTTAAGTGATGAAGAGATTGAAAAAATGGTTAAAGACGCTGAGGCTAACAAAGAAGCTGATAAGAAAAAAAGAGAATCTGTTGATGTTAGAAATCAAGCAGATACTTTAATTCACTCTACTGAAAAAAATTTAAAAGAACATGGAGCAAAAATTTCTGATGCAGAAAAGAAAGCAATAGAAGATGCATCATCAGCTGTAAAAGAGGCTTTAAAAGGAGAAGATATTGAAGATATCAAGAAAAAAACAGAGGCTTTAGTACAAGCTTCTATGAAACTTGGTGAGGCAATTTATAAATCACAACAGAGTGCTAAACCAGAATCTGGAAAAGATGATGGTGGAGATGATGCAGGCAAAAAAGACGAAAATGTTGTTGATGCTGATTTTGAAGAAGTAAAAGACGAGAATAAAGAAAAAAGCGCTTAAACTGACATTAAATGTCTGGGGTAATTAAATGGCTAAAAGAGACTATTATGATGTCCTGGGTGTTAGTAAAAACGCAAGTACTGAAGATTTAAAATCAGCCTATAGAAAATTAGCAATTAAATATCATCCAGATAAAAACCCTGGCGACACCAAAGCTGAAGATAAATTTAAAGAAGCTAGTGAGGCTTACGGAATACTTTCTGATAAGGAGAAAAAACAAAACTACGATAACTTTGGACATGCTGCATTTGAAAATGGCGGTGGAAGATCTGGAGGTGGTTTTGGGGGATTTAGTGGAGCAGATTTTTCAGATATTTTTGAGGATTTCTTTGGAGATTTTGGTGGTGGTAGCAGATCCAGAAATAGAAGAACTAATACCAGAGGTTCAGACTTAAGATATGATTTGTCTATTTCTCTTGAAGAAGCCTACAATGGTAAAAAGCAAGACATAAAGTTTTCAACGACTGAGAAATGTGGGACATGTAATGGAAATGGTTCAAAGCCAGGTTCTTCACCTGATACTTGTTCTTATTGTGGTGGTAACGGAAAAATAAGGTCTAACCAAGGATTTTTTACTGTTCAACAGACGTGTCCTCAGTGTAATGGCAATGGAGAGGAAATCACTAACCCTTGTAATGAGTGTAATGGCCAAGGAAAAACTCAAATCTCAAAAAAAATATCAGTGACTATTCCAAAGGGTGTTGATGATGGTACAAGAATTAGGTTGGCCGGTAAAGGAGAAGCTGGGAGCAGAGGTGGATCTACTGGAGACTTATATTTGTTTATTAATGTTCATTCACACGACTTATTCAAAAGATCAGATGAAAATTTATTTTTTGAATTTCCTATATCACTTGCAGATGCAGCACTAGGAACCACAATTGAAATTCCAACAATAGATGGGGGAAAAGCAAAAATAAAAATACCTGATGGAACTCAAAATGGCAAACAATTTAGATTAAAAGGAAAAGGAATGCCTTTTATGCGAAGAGGTGATTATGGAGATTTATATGTTCAAGTTAAGACAGAAGTGCCTGTTTATTTAAACAAAAAGCAAAAGGAATTACTTGAGC
>CACMYE010000055.1 GCA_902617825.1 uncultured Pelagibacteraceae bacterium
TGAATACTGGTTAGTTATTTTTGTTTTAAATTTACTATAAATTAGTTTATTTTTTGAAATAGCTATCTTGCCAGTAACAAAAGGCTTTTTATTTTTTCTATTAAAAAAATATGGAATATAAAATTTTTTAACTTTATCTTTTAGAAGGCCTATCGAAACATTAATTTTATGAGATCTTAAAATTTTAAAACTTTTTTTTCTTACTCTTTTATCAGTATCTTCAAGAGCGTAAACAACTTCAGATATTTTTGATTTAATTATTTCATTTGTACATGGTGGAGTCACACCTTGGTGGCTACACGGTTCTAATGTGACATACATCTTTGAACCATTAAGTTTTGTATTACAATTTTTAATTGCATTAAATTCTGCATGTGGTCTCCCATTATAAGAAGTTTGACCAATTGAAATAATGTTATCATTTTTAACTATTACACAACCAACAGATGGATTAGTTCCAGTTAATCCCTGTCGAGATCTTGCCAAGTCCAAGGCAATCTCCATGTATAGTTTATCTTTTTTTGTAAATTTATTTTTTTTTGAAGACATCTATCTTGTCCACGAATTGAACAAAGTCTTGTTCTTCTCTGAAGTTACGATAAACAGATGCAAAACGGACATAAGCAACAGGATCTAATTCTTTTAAACCCTCCATTACCATTGTACCAATTGTACTTGTTGAAATTTCACTTTGACCAAGTTCTTCTAAAGCTCTTGAAACTTTACTAATAAATTTTTCAGCAGTACCAGTATCTATAGGTCTTTTTTTGAGTGCAATATATATTGATTTAGTAAGTTTATCTCTATCAAATGGAGATTTTCTACCGTTCTTTTTAACTACCATCAGCTCTCTAAATTGAATTCTTTCAAATGTGGTAAATCTTTCACCACAAACACACATTCTTCTTCTTCTTATAGCAGTACCATCTTCGGTTGGACGTGAGTCAACAACGGAGGTTTCACCTTTTTTTTCACAGGGGCAAATCATTAATTAGAGATTCTTATATATTGGAAATGAAGAAGTTAAAGCAATAACTTCATTTCTAACTTCATCTTCTACTTTACTGTTATCATTTGGGTTTTCTGATAATCCTTTAAGAGTTTTTGTAATTAATTCACCTACTTTCTTAGATTCATTTAATCCAAAACCTCGTGTTGTAATCGCTTGTGTTCCTAATCTTATACCAGATGTTACCATTGGCTTTTCTGTATCAAAAGGAATACCATTTTTATTACACGTAATATTAGCTCTTGATAAACTTTCCGCAGCTAAGTTACCTTTTACATTGTAAGGACGTAAGTCAACCAACATAAGATGCGTATCCGTACCATCAGAATAAATTTTAAAACCATTATTTTTTAAAGTCTCTGCTAAAATTTTTGCATTTGCTAAAACAGATTTAATATAGTCTTGAAAATCAGGCTGAAGAGCTTCTAAAAAACCAGCTGCTTTAGCTGCAATAACATGCATTAATGGTCCACCCTGATAGCCAGGAAAAACTGCTGTATTAAATTTTTTTGATAAATCTTCGTGATTAGTTAAAATTATTCCACCCCTTGCACTTCTAAAAACTTTATGCGTAGTGGATGTTACTACATGAGCATAGTCACAGGGATTTGGATATCCCTTTCCAGCAACTAAACCCGAAAAATGTGCCATATCTACCATTAGATATGCTCCAACTTTATCTGCAATTTCTCTAAATCTTTTAAAATCTATAACTCTGGAATACGCACTTCCACCTGCAATTATCAATTTTGGTTTATGTTTTAAGGCAAGTTCTTCAACATTGTCATAATCTATAAGTTCAGATTTTTTATCAACATCATACCCTATCGGATTAAACCATTTTCCTGACATTGAAATTTTTAAACCATGAGTGATATGACCTCCTGAATTTAAACTCATACCCATAAAAGTATCACCAGGTTTTAACAATGCCAAAAATACAGCACCATTAGCTTGTGCTCCTGAGTGTGGCTGAGCATTAGCAAATTTGCAATTGAATAGTTTTTTTAATCTTTCTATTGCTAAATTTTCAGCAACATCAACATGTTCACATCCATTATAATATCTTTTACCAGGGTAACCTTCTGCGTATTTATTAGTTAGCACTGAACCTTGAGCCTCCAAAACAGCTTGAGAAACAATATTCTCTGAAGCAATTAATTCTATATGTTGTTGCTGTCTCAAGAGTTCATCTTGAATTGCCTTGTAAAGGTCTGGGTCTTTTGAAGATAAACTGTCTTCAAAAAAACTTTTATAGCTATCATTTATATAATTTTTTTCACTAGACATTATATTTTTTTAATCCTTTTTAAGTGTCTACCACCTTCAAATTTAGTGTTCAAAAAAACACTAACACAATTTAAAGCATTTTTTTTAGTTATCAACCTTGAGCCTAATGTAATGATATTTGCATCATTATGCAATCTTGATAATTTTGTTGATTTTAAATTAAAACATTGTGCAGCTCGAATATTTTTATGTTTATTTGCAGCTATATTCATCCCCATTCCAGATCCACAAACTAAAATTCCAACATTATTTTTGCTAATTTTTACTTTTCGAGCAACCTTATGAGCGTAATCAGGGTAATCTACTCTGTTATCAGAGGACGGTCCTAGATCAAAATAATTGATTTTTTTTTTAATTAGATGTTTTTTAATGATTTCCTTTAATTTAAAGCCAGCGTGA
>CACMYE010000056.1 GCA_902617825.1 uncultured Pelagibacteraceae bacterium
ACAAACTGCTACAATGCCATTTGGTTTAGTTTGAACAATTGCGTTTGCTAAGATTTTTCCACCAACAGTATCTACTACTCCATCCCATAATCCTTTATCTAATAGTCTTGGATCTTTGTCAAATTCAGCTCTATTTACAATGTTTTTTGCTCCTAATGACTTTAAATAATCTGTCTTAGAATCTTTTCCTGTAACCGCAGTTACGTTGTATCCTAACTTTGTTAAAGCCATAATTGCTACACTGCCTACTCCTCCAGTAGCACCAGTTACTAAAACATCATTAATTTTTTCACCTAATAAAATACTTTCCCTTGCTTGAATTGCAAAAGCACTCATTAATGAAGTGAAACCAGCTGTTCCTAAAATCATTGCTTGCTTAGTTGTTAAACTATCAGGTTTTTTTACTAAAAAATCTGCATTTACTTTTGCTACTTGAGAATAACCGCCATAAAAAATTTCACCTACTCTAAAGCCTGTTAAAATTACTTGATCACCCTCTTTAAATTTTGAGTTTTCACTCTCTAAAACTTTTCCTGCAAAATCTATACCTGGAATATGAGGAAATTCTTTTACTAGCCTTCCACCATTTTTCAAAATCATTCCATCTTTAAAATTTAAATCTGAGTAATCTACTTGAACGGTTACATCGCCGTGTTTTAAGAAACTTCTATCAATTGATTTTACTTCTCTTGTAAAATTTTCGCCTTCTTGATTTATTATTAATGCTTTGAAATTGTCAGACACTTTAATCTTTTGGGATACTAATAAATCTTAAATATCTGTTTTGATAACTAAGGTCTTCTTTGAATTGACCTAAATAGTAATTTGTTACTGTTGTTGCTTGTTCTTTTTTTATTCCTCTCATAGTCATACATTGGTGAGTAGAGTCTATTGTAACAGCTACACCTTTTGCATCTAAAGATTCCATTAAAGTTTTTGCTATTTGCATAGTTAATCTTTCTTGTGTCTGTAGTCTTTTTGAAAATACTTCTACAACTCTTGCAAGTTTACTTAATCCTACAACTCTCTCTTTTGGAATATAAGCAACGTGAGCTTTTCCAATAATTGGAGCCATATGATGTTCGCAATGACTTTGAACTGAAATATTCTTTTGAATAACCATATCGTCATATCCATCTACATCTCCAAAAGTTTTATCTAAAATTTTATTTGGATCTACTTTGTACCCACCAAAATATTCTTTGTATGCCTTCATTACTCTTTTTGGAGTTTCTAAAAGCCCTTCTCTATTAGGATCTTCACCTAACCAAGTTAGAATAGTTTTGAAAGCTTGTTCTGCTTCTTTGTCAGTAACTTCACTTGTTTCAATAATTTTATTGTCTGTATCTTTTACTAATTTCATAGCGCCTTTTTATACAGTAATTACTTAATTTTAAAATATTTAATATAGTGAGATTTATGCTAAATAGTCACTACATATGTTCAAAAAAAGAGAAAATGTCCAAGAAATTGAGGAAGGAAATCTTTTATCACCGAAATTTGATAATGATGGTTTAATCCCAGTAATTACCATGTGTTCTCAGACAAAAGATATCCTAATGCATGGCTATATGAATGTTGAGGCCTTAAAAAAAACAATTGAGACAAAAGAGGCTCACTATTTTAGCAGATCAAGAAAAACTATCTGGCATAAAGGTAAAACTAGTGGTTTTACTCAAAAAGTTACAGAAATTAGAATTGATGATGATCAAGACTCTATTTGGATGACTGTTGATATTGGAGATGGCGCCAGTTGTCATGTTGGCTACAGATCGTGTTTTTATAGATCTATCCCAATGGGACCAATTGAAAACGGAAGAAAAGTTGAAATGAAATTTTTAGAGGATGAAAAAAAATTTGATCCTGAAGAGGTTTATAAAGGTCAACCTAATCCAACTAAAATTTAATTATGAAGGTAATTAGACCTTTTGGGCCTACTATTGCTAAAGTTAGTATACCCGAGGAACTTATTTATCAGCTCAATAATTATCTTGATGAAATTATTTTAAGTGAAGAAAAAATAAAATCTCAAGATTATGGTGAAAAATTAGCTGGAAATGTGAGTCAAGAATTCAGGCTAGAAAAAGAGTTTGTTTCTAAGTCTGGGTTTGAAAATTTTATTATCAAAAATGCAAAAGAATGGATAAAGCAAACAGTTAATAAAGAAATAAATAAATGTGATATAGTGAATAGCTGGATTGTTAGGCAATTTCAAAATGAGTATAATCCACTCCATTCTCACTCTGGTCATATATCTGGAGTAGGATATTTAAAAGTCCCAGAAAACAACGGGGAAACAATTCAAAAAAATAAAAAAGAAAATTTTAACGGAAAACTACAAATGGTTCATGGTACCAAAATGTTTTTATCTCCTGTAATGTTAAATATTGAGCCTAAGGTAGGTGATTTTTATTTCTTTCCAAATTATTTAATGCATTGTGTTTACCCTTTTGAAAATGAAAAATCTGAAAGGAGGTCAATATCATTTAATGCATTAATTGATAGTGAAATATATGGTAGTATTGGAAAAATTTAAATTATCGACATTAATTTAAATTTTAAATATGAATTATAGAAAATTAAAAATATGAATTA
>CACMYE010000057.1 GCA_902617825.1 uncultured Pelagibacteraceae bacterium
ATACAAGATTTATACCTTTTTTCTCTAACCTAGAATT
Source organism: uncultured Pelagibacteraceae bacterium (assembly GCA_902617825.1). GTDB lineage: Bacteria > Pseudomonadota > Alphaproteobacteria > Pelagibacterales > Pelagibacteraceae > Pelagibacter. The sequence continues at coordinate 38 of CACMYE010000057.1, forward strand.
CCAGGCTTTTATATCTTTTATAATTAAATTTTTATTTAATTTCATAAATTTAATTGTGTCATGAATTCTTTTTAAATAATCTTTTTTATGTCTAGGATTTAATGGTGACATTGTAATTGAGTCAGATCGACCTACTCTGTATTTGTATAAAATTTTCCTAATTACGATTGTTTTTTTACTTAATGCTAGTAATGGAAAAAAGACAGCCTCATCCTCTGCTATACCTTTTGGGTAATTTAAATTATTATTTAACCATAAATTTACTTTAGTTAGATATCGACCTGCTTGAGGTAAAATCTCTTTTTTTTTAGAAAGTTTACTTATCAATCTGCTATTACGAGTAAATTCCCCTTGAAGCGAAAACTTAAGATTAATTTTTAAATTTTGATGCTTCCCATCATTAAAAAATTCTCCTGAAAATAAAATCATTTCAGGTTTATTGTATTTGATAATTACTTCACGTAATCTTATTATAAGGTCTTGTTTTAAAATATCGTCTGAGTCTAAAAAATATATATATTCAGATTTAGTAATTGAAATACCATAATTCCTAGTTAAACCAAGGCCTTCGTTTTTTTTATTTATTATTCTCCAATTATTTAAGTTTCTGTAATCTTTAATTATTTTAGCTGAATTATCAGTACTACCATCATTAATAATTATCACTTCATCAGGTTTAGATAACTGATTTTTTACCGAGTCCAATGTTTTCTTGATATAATTTTCAACGTTATAAACCGGTATTACTATAGCTATAGATGCTTTATTCATTTATATGCTGGGTTCTGCAGATGGTTTATTATTAAGTTTCTTAATTATGTTAGATGATATGATATTTGCAAACTTTTTACATGAAAAATCAGAAGCATCATCTTCAAGAAATTTTTTTATATTCTTTTGATAAATTAAATATCTATCTTCGGTAATATTTTTTAAATACTTATATAATTGTTCGTGATTCCTAAAATTTTTACGATTAATAAAACAGGTAGTTGGTATATATTTTTCAATATCACTAGCACCCCAATAGACAGGTACATTCCCTGCAACGAAAGCATCAAATATTTTCTCTGTTATATAACCATTTAATCCTTGGATATTTTCGTAAACTATAGAAAAACGACTTGTTTTGAGGATATCCTGTTTATTTGAAATTGGACCTTTCCAGGATGGAAAAGCACAATATTTTAATGGTAATCTTTTTTCTAAACTATGAATTAAAGCACCTACCTTGGTTGGAAATCTACCTGATAAGTTCCATTTTTTACCATAAAGATTAAAATCATTGATGGCATTTTTTTCAAACCATCTTATAGTTTTGACTCTTTCAGTATATAAGTTGTATTTAGGATGCCAGCCTCTCAAGGATCTATTTGATGCAAATAAGACTACTAATTGATTTCTATTTTTATAACCGTCAATCAAGACATTACCCAACGGATGAGCAAGTTGTATTTTCGTTGCTAATCCATCTTTAATTAGAGAGCTATCCCATGAGAACACTTGATCATATTTTCTCAGCAAATTAATATTTGAATTATTTGGATGTATAAATTTTGTCTCAGATAATACTGCAAATTTAGGACATCTATTATCTTTTGATAACCAAACATTTAAATGTAATTCAAGATCAGCTTTAGAAGAACCAAGTTGGTGCTTTGATAGTAGCATTATACCTAAATTATGTAGTTCGTTTTTAAGAGCTATCCATTGAGAATGAAGATTAATTTTAGATGGATGATTATTAAAAAGTTCCTCAACATTATTATTGCCATATATAAAAAGACATTTTTTCATATGATTTTTAAATTAACTATATGCTGGAGGATATAATTTTATAAAAGCTATTGTCATTTATAATTTTATGCATGTCTTTTCTCTCAAAAAGCGTTAATTTATTCATATGACTGGTCCAAAAGTGAGTATGTTGTAGTCTATTTTTTTCATAAAAAGCTATGGTTTTTATATTCATATTATGAGAAACGTGACTTACACCTCCCTCACAACATATTAAAAAAGAACTATTTTTGATTATATTTTCCAAATCGTTAAAAGAGCAATCGCTAATAAATATAATTTTATTATCATTTATTTTTTTTTCAAATCTATTTTGATTAATTTTAATAAAATGTTTAGTATAATCTTTAAGAACCTCAAGCTTTTTTGCTCCAGTTGTAATTACTATGTTATATTTTTCACCTAATGTTTTTAAAATTTTTTTAATAAATATCTCTAATTGATCAGAAGTTGGGTTAATATCAGTAAAATCTTTGTAGTAGTATTTAGTGAACCATTTTTCATCCAAATGTATTGTGATATATTTACTATTTAAATTGTCTTCATTTGAAAAAAAATGATCCTTATAAATATCTAAGTTTTTTAAATCTATATTGAAATCCAAGTTACTGGCTAAAAACGAGAAGTTTTTAAGTTGATTTTGTATTTCGTAATTAAATACTCTTGTATAGTTAAAAATTTTACTTAAAAATTCAAGGTTTTTGCTTTGTAACAAAATAGATTTTTTACCTTTTAAAAAT
>CACMYE010000058.1 GCA_902617825.1 uncultured Pelagibacteraceae bacterium
GTTCCTCCTCCCGAATTAGTAAAGTTAGCTCCAGGACAATCTTCTCCTAGAAACGTTGCAATATGCATATCGGAACCTTTTTCTCTAATGTTTGTAATACCTGGTCTATCAGGATAATTATATTTTAAAAAATTTTGCCACTGATCGTTTCTTAAAAAACTACCAGTGTGTGATGGTTCATTAAATTCAGCCCTAAGATGAGTAAAAAAATAACCACTCGATAAACCAGCATTTTGCGATCTTCCTGCCCAATCAGAAGTGCAGTCCCACTTTCTAATACATTTAGTTGAACCTCCACCACTAACTTTGGTCATTCCAAATTTAGGTTGATTATTACATCCATATCCTGGCGGGACATTCATATAAGTATAACCATTAATAGGACACATTGCATAAGTAGATTGAGCCAATTTAACAATTTGTTTGTGTTGTGATTTGAAAGATGAACACTTAGCGCTCTTCGTATACCCATTATAAGCAACAACACCTACTGCAGCGAGTATACCGATGATGGCTACTACGACTAGGAGTTCTATTAAGGTAAAACCTTTATGATACATTTTTTAATTTTACTATCTCATGTCTAATTTAAATTTAGAACATCTAATTTCATCACCATCATAGCCACATAATTTACAGTCTGATGGTGTGTTACAGTAATAATCATTATAGCCTGAACATCTTGACATACGTGTTTTACACCAGTTTTCTGAATCACCATTTCCAATTGCCATGTCCCCATTAACCCCCAATGCTCCAAAAGGGTTTCTTGCACCAATTTGAAAATACCAATATTTCCAAATATTATTTGTATGTTGATTGAATCCACCATTAAAAACGCTTGAACAAGATGTTTGAATTTTACTACAATTAGTAAAACCGCCTTTACCATCAGATTTACAACCCTGCGCTAATTCAACTGAACCGCTCTCATCAATTACACACATCATATATGTTGCATTTACCCATTTTAAAAATTTTGAGTGATTTAACCAAACTATATTTTTTTTAGCAGAATTAGTATACCCATTATAAGCAACTACTCCTACTGCAGCTAAAATACCAATGATAGCTACAACGACTAAAAGTTCTATTAGCGTGAAACCATTTCGCCTCATAAGAGAACTTTACCACTGTTACCATAGTTTTACCAAGATATAATCATTTAAGAAATATGATCACAAACTAATGGTTATTTAAGAATGGAGTCTCAATTTGTAATCAATTGGAACTGGTTTGAATCTTCACAGGGCACTATCACTAATAAATTAAAAAATAATTGTTTGGCTAAATAAAAATTACTAAATTTTAATATTGAGTGAAATTGTAGTTTGACCACTTTTTTAGATCCATTATTGTGTATAAATTAAATTTAATTTAAAATTTTCTTTTTAGCTTTTTTATATTCTTCCTCTGTTAATGCACCATTATCAAATAAATCTTTTAAATCTTTTAATTTTTTAACTATGTCTTCATTATTATTAGTTGATTTTTCAACCTTTTTTTTTATCTTTTGGGGTTCTGATTTTGTGATTTCTGTAGAGCCACCATCATAAAAACCTAATTCATTTAATAAAGCCAAAGTTTTTCCAGCTCTTATATCCCTAAATTTTAACTTTCTTTTTTTTTTATCACTACCATTGTCCCAAACAATTTTGTATGCATTTGCAAATAAAAAACACTCCTGACCTGATCTTTTTTTACATTGACTAATAGCGATACCTGCATAATGCTTACTATCTATCCTATCTATTCTAAGTGGATGTCGGAAAAAAGAAAAGTCTGATCCATCAGATGATATAGCTATGAGACCAGGCTTCCATGCTTCTACTTGTTTTTCTGCATATGCACCCTGCTTACCTCCACTAAAATAAAATTCTAAGATATCTGCAGTATTTTGAGTTAGTTTTAGTGGACCCTTGCCGTATTTATATCCTGTTGTTACTCCTGCAAAAGAAGTAGAGAATAAAAATAAAAAAGTAAATAATGTTATTAAAAATTTTTTCATTAAATCATGATTGTTTAGATACTGTAAACTTTACTTTTTTATCATTAAAATCTCTACCTAAACCAGTCACACCTCCATTTTTTTTCCATTTTAAAGTACCGGCTGCACCCATATTATTTGAACAAGCTAAATTCCAAGTTCCTTTTCCATTGTCCTGTAATATGTAACTACCCTCACAAGTCCCATCACCATTAGGTAAAGAAAGGTTAATATTACCCTTATAATTCTTCTCATCAAATTTTAAACTTCCAGCTATTAGGTTTTCATAACCTTCCCAGCTTAAAGCTAAAGATCTTTCACCTTTAAGCTCGTATTTTTTCACAGTTTTTGTTTCAGATTTTTTCGTTTCATTTTCTTTTACTTCACTAGAAGATGATGCTGAATTTCCTAAGAAACCAAGTTCAGTTAATCTTTGTCTAATTTCTGCATCTGATAATTTACTTGAGATTTTAGAAACTTTACCTTTGCCTGGATTAATTCCGTTTTTCCATCTTATAGTTCGCTT
>CACMYE010000059.1 GCA_902617825.1 uncultured Pelagibacteraceae bacterium
TACTTATTTTAATTGTATCTCCGTCAATAATTTTTGCAAAACCATTAATTTCCTTAATTTCTTCTGACTTAACATCATTGTAAGTAAATATAAAAACAACTAAACAAATTATAATCATTATTAAAACTTTTTTTTTGGTAAAAAACATCTTTAAGTAATTTAGGTCAATCTATGTGGTTGCCAATTTATTTTTTATATAATATTTAACGTAAAAGAATAAAATAATTGATATCGACCATTGAAATGTGGCCCAAATATAAAAAAATGTTTTGAAATCTGCATTGATATATTTTGCAATTTGAAATGACATTATGGGTACTACAACGTTTCTAATAATATTATTTAACATAGCTTTTTCTGATTTTTTTAAAGCCATAAAAAAACCATTTGAAAGAAAGAAAATTGGATATGCTGGTAAGATAAAGGCTGATATTTTCAAGTACATAGAACCATATGCGATTACTTCAGAATTAGAAGAGAAGAATTTTGGCACAATGTCAGCACTTAAATATACAAGAACACCTGAGAATAACATTAAATACAAACCGTATTTTACTGATGTAAAATATGATTGTTCAACTCGCTTATAATATTTAGCACCGATATTTTGAGCAATTATAGAAATGATTGCTGTATTTATTCCTAAAATAGGAAGTAAAACAACCTGTTCAATTCTAGTTGCAGACCCATAACCTGCTACTGCATATTCGCTAGAAAAACCAACATAAGTAAAAACAATAGCAGCAGCTACTGAGTATCCTAAAATAGCAACCGTTATTGGCATGGATTGAAAGAAAATATTTTTTAGAAAAAAATATTTTACTTTAAAATAACTAAAAGTAATTTTCTTTATTCTTTCATTTGTTAGAATTTTTCTAAGTACAATTAAAAGAGAAACAAATTGAGCAATTAGAGTTGCTACTCCAATTCCTGATATTCCTAAAGCTGGTATAAATAAAAAACCAAAAATAAAAATAGGATTTAAGATTATATTCAGAAAAAAGGATAAAATTAAAGCATTTCTATATGTTACAGTATCTCCTTCTGCATGTAAAAAAGAATTTAGTGCTACAACTAAAATAAAGAATATTGTACCCAAGAAAATTATATTTATATAATTTAGACCTAGACTAGTAACCTCTGTCGTTGAATTCATTAATAGAAATACTTTTTCACCAAATGTAAAACCAAGTATTGATACGACTAACGAAATAATTATTGCATAGAAAATAACGTTTACAAAATAACCTAAAACATTTTTTTCATTTTTCTCTCCAATACTGCTACCAATCAAAGATGTACCAGCTACTGTAACACCAATAGATGTAGCAATTATTATAAAGAAAATTGGAAATGACTTACTTAAAGCAGAAAGTGCTTCAGGAGATATTTTTCCAGCATAAAAGGTATCAACTATTGTATACAGGGTTTGAAAAAGCGTTCCTATACTAGCTGGTATTGCAAGCTTTCTGACTAAAGTTGAAACCTCATCTTTTAATAAATTCATCTGATTTGTTAAATGTTATTAATATTCTTTTTGGAAGATATGTCTTTTTCCAACTTTTTTAGCAAGGTTAATTTGCTTTTGTCTCATTCTAAATCTTGTTTTTTGTTGATCTGTTAATTTATCGTGACAATTTGGACATGAAACACCTTCTTCATACTTTTTTGAATTTTTATTTTTTGAGGAAATTGGCTTTCTACAACCACTACAAATAGAATATGATCCTGATTTAAGACCATGTTTTAAACTAACTCTGTTATCAAAAACAAAACATTCGCCTTGCCATAAGCTTTTGCTTCGATCTGTCTTTTTTAGATAATTTAGAATTCCACCTTTTAATTGATAAACATTATTAAAACCTTTTTTTTCTAAATAAACGGAGGCTTTCTCACATCTAATTCCGCCAGTACAAAACATTGCTATAGGCTGGTTTTTTTTAAGTTTTTTAAGATATTTTGGAAAATCTCTAAAATTATCAACGCTCGGGTTCACAGATCCTTTAAATGTTCCAACATCATATTCAAAAGGTTTTCTCGCATCTATAAGAACGGTATACTTTTCTTTAATAAGCTTATTCCATCTGATTGGCTCTACATGGCTATCTTTTTTCTTTATTCTTTTATTTAAAATTAAATTCATAGGAACAACTTCATTTTTAATTTTTACTTTAGGTTTGTGAAATGGTTGAAATGAGCTTTTAGAGACATTACTGCTGTTAAATTCTTTGAATTTAAGAGCTCTTTTTAAATTATTTATAGTGAATTTAATGTCTACAGTTTTACCAGAAATGGTCCCATTTACCCCTTCTTTAGAAATAATTATCGTACCTCGTATGTTTTTCTTTTTTAATATTTCAAATAAAACTTTTTGATTTCCCTTCAGATCAGAAATTTTAACAAATTTAT
>CACMYE010000060.1 GCA_902617825.1 uncultured Pelagibacteraceae bacterium
AAATTGGTGTTGTAGCAGCGGGCCATTCAAGTGTAGTTGCTAATATGGCAGGATTAAAACTTCCACTTGAAAGTAAACCCTTGCAAGCTTTGGTTTCTGAGCCTGTGAAACCAATTATTGACACTGTTGTTATGTCAAATGCTGTTCATGCTTATGTTAGTCAATCAGATAAAGGTGAACTTGTTATAGGAGCTGGTACAGATGATTATATTTCTTATTCTCAAAAAGGTAGCCATCAAATTATAGAAGGAACCTTAAATGCAATTTTAGAATTATATCCAATTTTTAGTCGTATGAGAATGCTAAGGCAATGGGGTGGTATTGTTGATATATGTCCAGATGCAAGTCCTATTCTTAGCAAAACAACTATCAAAGGATTATATTTTAATTGTGGTTGGGGTACAGGTGGATTTAAAGCAACACCTGGTTCTGGGGATTTATTTGCTCATACTATTGCCAATGACGAACCTCATAAACTTAATGCTGCATTTAATTTAAATAGATTTGTAAGTGGTGACCTTGTTGATGAACATGGTGCTGCAGCAGTTGCACATTAATGTTTTTAATTAATTGTCCTTATTGTGGAGAAAGAGATCAGCAAGAATTTAAAGCTGGTGGAGAGGCTCATATTGAAAGACCTAAACAACCAACCGAACTAAGTGATGACGAGTGGGCTGAATATTTGTTTATGAGAAAAAATATTAAAGGCGTGCAGTTTGAAAGATGGAACCATGCTCATGGTTGTCGTAAATGGTTTAATATGGCTAGAGATACATCTAATGATGAAATAAAAGCAATTTATAAAATGGGTGAAAAACCACCAACACAATAAAATGACACAAAATCTAAGAGTAAAATCAAGTGAATTTATAGATGAGACTAATAGAATTTCATTTAAGTTTGATGGAAAAACATACTATGGTTTTAAAGGAGATACTTTAGCATCTGCTTTAATAGCAAATAATATTCATTTAGTTGGTAGAAGTTTTAAATATCATCGACCACGAGGGATTATGACTTCTGGTTCTGAGGAACCGAATGCAATCGTTCAAGTAAATCCTAATTCAAATATTACAGAACCAAATGCAAGAGCAACAGAAATAGAAATTTACGAAGGTTTAGAAGCAACTAGCCAAAATTGTTGGCCAAGTGTTAATTTTGATATAGGTGGAATAAACAATTTTCTAGCTCCCCTCTTTCCAGCAGGATTTTATTATAAAACTTTTATGTGGCCTAAAAGTTTTTGGGAGAAGTATGAATTCTTTATTAGACATTCTGCGGGCTTAGGAAAATCACCAACGACGAGAGACCCCGATGTATATGACCATAGAAATATTCATTGTGATGTATTGGTTGTGGGTGCCGGTATATCTGGAATATTGGCAGCAAAAAATGCAGCAAAAAATAATTTCAAAACATTACTTTTAGATGAAAAGAATGAACTTGGTGGATCTACAATATATGAGGCGAATGAAGACAATAAAATTAATAATAATTTAGCATCTGAATGGTTGAAAAAAGAAATTAATGAACTTAAGAATATTAAGAATCTTGAGATTAAAACTAGAACTAGTGTAGCAGCATACCATCAATATAATTATTTACTTGCTAGAGAAAATTTAACAGATCATTTAGACAAAAAAGATAAAAAAAATAAGATTAGACAACGACTTCTCAAGATTAGAGCTAAAAAGGTGATTTTAGCAACTGGTGCACTAGAAAGACCTTTAATTTTTAATAATAATGATAGACCTGGTATCATGCTCTCTTCAGCTATTAAAAAATATAGTAATTTCTATGGAGTTGCATGTGGAACTAAAAATATTTTTTTCACAAATAATGATAGTGCTTATGAAAGCGCTTTATCATTACATAATAAAGGAATTAAGGTTGAAGCTATTATAGATATTAGGGAAAATTCTGATGCAAAAATAATTAAAAAAATTAATGATGCTGGTATAAAAATATACTGGTCACATACAATTGTTGATACTAGAGGGTACAAACGATTAAGCAGCATATCTATAATGAGACTTTCAAATGACGGTACATCGGTTACTGGCAGTAAAATTTCTATTTCTTGTGATTGCTTAGGTATTGCAGGCGGTTGGACACCTGCCGTACATTTATACACGCAATCTGGTAGTAAACTAACCTTTGATGAAGAACGAAAAATTTTTATTCCTAAAACCGATACCAAAAGACAAATTAGTGTTGGCTCCTGCGGGGGCGACTTTGAACTAGACGAAATAATTAGAAATTTAAATTATAAATTAAAAAATTTTTTAAACATTGATAAAACTGATTTTGACAGTATTGCTTTAGAAAATGATCATGAAACTTCA
>CACMYE010000061.1 GCA_902617825.1 uncultured Pelagibacteraceae bacterium
GGTAGAAAAAACAAATTGTGCAGTAATATTTTGTGGAGGGAGAGGCTCAAGATTAGGATTGATTGGAAAAAAAAAGAGTAAATCACTTTTATTTGTTAATAACAAACCAATAATTCATCACATTATTAATCAAATTTTGAAAACAAAAATAAATAAAATTATTTTACCATTAGGTTTTAAAGGAAATGATATAAAAAATTATGTTAAAAGTGCTTTCAAAAAAAATATTTCAAAATTTATTTTTGTGAGCACAGGAATAGATACTGAGATTTCAGAGAGAATTATTAAAATTAAAAAACATTTACTCCCAGGTGGATCTACAATATTTATAAATGGGGATACTATATTTAATTTTAATTTAAAAAGCTTTTTTAAATCACATTCAATTAACAAAAAAAAAATCTCTTTAGCAACTTTTAGCCCAAAAATAGATTTAGGATTTGTAAAAGTTAGAAACAAACAACCAGAGGAATTTAAAAAATCTATCTTTATCTCTAAGTTTAATATAAAAAAAAATAATTTTCTCGCATATTCTGGATTAATGATTATTGATACAAAATATCTTCAAAATTTTCAATTTAATACTAAAACAGATTTTGAACTTGAAATGTATAATAAATGTATTAAATCAAAAAGAGTTAATATTTTTTTAATTAAAAAAGGAATTTGTTTTCCAATAGATAATGTTAAAAATTTAAATTATGCAAATAATTCAATAGTCTTATGAAATTAGTTGATCAAATAACATATAAAACGAAGTATTTTACTAATACAGATGACTTAATTGAAAAGATTAGTAAAAAAACCGTTGTGCCGTACCAACTGGAGGTTCAGCCAGGAAGAATAAAAGGAAACAAAATTTGTTGGATGCCTTGTTCTTATTGTTACGGTGGTTCATCTGAAAATGATGGTCAACGTTTAAACCCAGAGAGATATTTAGATATTATTGATCAAACAAATAATGGCCCAAATGGAAATATAAATAAAATAATTTATGCTGGCTATGCCACTGACCCGTTGAATTATGAGCATATAGATGACTTGATAGAAAAGTCTATAAATTTTGGACAAATTATTGGAGTCCATTCAAAGTTAATTAAAATTAGTGAAAAGTTGGTAAATCTACTAGGTTCAGAAAAAATAGCTGAGACAAGTTATCTAACCGTAAGTGTTGATGGAGGAGATGATAAATCTTACAATTTAGCACATAGCCTTACACCGAAAGTAAAAGTTTACGACAAAGTAATCGACAATATAAAAAAAATTACAACAATATCAAAAGGTAATAAAATTAAATTAGATTTATCAGCAAACTATCTTGTTACAAAAGTAAATTGTGGGAAAGCTGAAGTTTTACGTGGGATCGAAAATCTAATAAACGCAGGTGTAGACAGTATAAGGTTTTCTTTTCCGCAATTGCCAAGAGGAACAAACTCTTATGAAGGTTCAATTATACCTAATAAAGAAGAAGTTAAAAAAATATATACAGATTTAAATCCAGTAATAGATCAATTTAAAGACAGTAAAACAAAAGTTGTATTAATTGATTATGATGCTGTTAAAGAAATAAATAAGCCAAGAACATTACCATGTTTTTCAAGATTTATTTATCCAGCTATATCTTATGATGGATATTTATCTAATTGTTCTCAATCAGCAGCAACACATTTTAAAGATATGGCTTTAGGAAATTTACAAACTACAGATTTTTGGGATGCGTATTACAACTATGATGAAAAAGATATATTTAGATTTATGAAAAATGAATTTAAAAAAATGATAAAGAATGATTGTAGATGTGATAGAAAAGAACATACTGTAAATCAAATACTTAAAGATGAAATAGGAGATAGATTTTAAATTGTTATCAGGCAAATCTGTTGGCATTATAGGAGCTAGGGGCATTGGCAAAATTTATCTTAGAGAAATTTTAGATTTAGGCGCTAAAAAAATTTTTATTTTAGGCAAAAGTTATCAAAATAGTTTAAGAATAAAATCTGAATTAGATGATGGTTTAACTTCAAAGGTAACTGCGTGTAAATCTCTTAAAGAGTTAAAAAAAAAAGAGACAGATTTAATTTGTATTTGTACTCCAACAAATACTCATCTAACGTTTATTAGAGAATTTCTTAAAACTAAAACAAAGTTGTTAGTTGAGAAACCTTTGTTTGATATTAAAAAATTTTC
>CACMYE010000062.1 GCA_902617825.1 uncultured Pelagibacteraceae bacterium
GGGAAAAATACATTTATACAGCATTAAAAAGTTTAGCAGATAATTTAAATTCAAACTGTGAAGTAATAATTGTAGATAATGGATCTGTTGATCAAACATTAAAGCAAATTGAGGATTTTAAAAAAAAGGAAAAGTATTCTTTTATTTTAAAATTGATACAACAAGAAAATTCTGGTCCTGGGGGATCTTGTAACACAGGTTTAGATTTTGCTAAAGGTAACTATGTCGGTTTTTTAGATTGCGATGATATTTTATTAAATAATTTCGAGTATGTATTTAACTTAATTAAAAACGACAAATTCGATATAATTGAGTATGGCTTTGTTACCTTTTTAAATGAAGATCAAATAAATTTAAAAAAATATAAAAGTCTTTATAATAATCTTGAAGGAGAATACCATTTAAGTCAAATTCTAGAAATTATATTTGCTAGAACAAATTGGTATCCATTTATTAGACTTTACAAAAGAATCCTTTGGCGAAATATAAGATTTCCAACTGATAAAGCATACGAAGATGATATGACAATTTATAAAGTTTTTCTAAAAGGTAGTAATATTTTTATAGCTAATCAACCAGTTCTTGCTTACCGTCAGCACTCTATGAGTATTACCGCAAAACATACTGTTAATCAGCTTAATGATTTGATAAGTTTTTATTGGGATCTTGATATCAAAGAAAATTATAAAAATATTTTTAGGTTAAGGTTGGCTAGAGCAATTTCACATTTTAGTTTTGAACTCGGGCAAGGTAAAGAAGACTATAAAAAAATATCATTTAATCAAAAAAAATATTTATTAGACAAAAAAACTAAAAAAATTTTAAAAAAAGTTGATTTATTTTATTATTTAACTCCAAAAATTTATGACTTTGTTAACAAATTAAGATTAAATTTATTTAGATGAAAATTTGTATTATAGCTGGAAGATATGGACTATCTGGGGTACCACGTGCTCAGTATAGGCTAGCTAGAGCTCTAGCAGAGTCAGGTCACGAAGTTGAGCTAGTATTTGGAGCAGTGAATACTGGATATCAAATACCTATCTCAGATAAATTTAAAATTAAAACGCTTAATAAAAAAAGGGTTTCATCTATGTTTTTAAATTTAATTAAAATTGTTAAGTATAAAAATTTTGATCTTATATTTTCAGCAGGTGATCATTTAAATGCTATAGTTTTATTATCAGCAATTATATCTAGATCTAGTATTAAAATAAGTTGTTCTTCAAGAGTTACTCCATACGATACATACTCAAATATTATACTCTCAAAAGGTTGGATTTTAAAAATAATAATGAGACTTGTTATGCATAGAGCTGATGTTTTAAGCTGTGTTTCAAAGGATATGGTACATCAATATAAAAAAATATTTAAAAATTCTAAGCATGTTCCCATTTATAATATAGTTAAAGACTCAGAATCTGAGATTAAAATAAACGAAAATTTAAATGAAGATTGGTTAACTGATAAAAAATTTCCAACTATTATTGCTGCTGGAATGCTTGAACCGTGGAAAGGTTTTAGTGATTTAATTTTAGCATTTTCGAAATTGTTAAATCATACTAAAGCAAAATTAATTATTTTAGGCGATGGATCATTAAGACTAAAATTAGAGAAACAAATAAAAGATCTGAAACTAGAAGAACATGTAAAACTCAAAGGTTACGTTGAAAATCCATTAAAATATTTTAATTTGGCCAATGTTTTTGCATTATCGTCATATGTAGAGGGAATGCCCAACGTACTAATTGAAGCCATGATGGCTGGTTGCACCCCTGTGTCAACAAATTGCGAGACTGGACCAAGAGAAATATTATCAAGTGGAAGATATGGCTATTTAGTTCCAACAAATAATCCTGAAGCATTATGTAATGGACTTTTGAAGGCGATTGAAAATCCAATAAATAAAGATATTTTGAATGAAGCAGTGAGTCTGTTTCAAGACAAAAATGTGATCAAAGAACATTTTAAACAACTTGGTATTTAACAAAAGTTATTATAATTATTTTATAGTTTCTGATGATCAAAAAAAAAATTCAAATATTTTATGGAGGTTTTAAATTTATAAAAGGAGGTGTAAATTCCAATTCAAATATTTTAAAAAATTACTTAAAAA